>NZ_DBEXAY010000001.1:0-4853 GCF_048170485.1 Victivallis sp.
GCACGAGTTGCGTCGGGAAAGCGATGAATTGGTGCAACTTAAGCCTCTCCCGGAGGAGGGGAGGCTGCCCGGAGAAATTTTGCGTTATTGTTCCAGCTGGATGCTTCCGAAATATTGCGGGGCCTGGTGTTTCAGTTGAAACGCTCCGATTGCAGAGACATCTTTCTGTTTTATATCGTCGCGATCATTTACTGTCGAGGCCCAATAAACCTTCATGCCGGCAGATGGTTCTGCAATATTTAGAAAACGCCACGGCAAAGCAATGCGGTAATGTAGTCTGCTGCGGCCATCCGGCAGGAGCTCGCGGGTGATCTGGAAAGGGGCATCCTTGTCGGATATTGCACCTTCCGGCAGATTTTTCCTATCGAAGCTGATGGTGCGATAAGCCTCCTTGCCTGCAGTTGTCAGAGCGTAATCAATCTCGGAATATGCTTGCGCCATCAGGTATTCCAGTTCATTGACTCCCGGGGGAAACTCAACCGCCTTTGCAAAGCCGCATTGGATGGAATCTCCGTTCCAGGTTTTCAAACCGGTGTAGGGTTGAACAAAATGGTCATCGTCCACTTCGAGGTCAATCAATAGAAAGTGCTCGTTCCAGCCAAATGCTGCTCTGGCAGAGAGATCCTGGTCGCCGTTGTGATATTGCGGCGCCCGTACCGGCTTGCCGGGAAGAGGAAGGCGAACCGGTGATTCCCATGCGGTGAAATCTCCGTTCAGACCGACTCCAGGAAGATAACGGGCAGAAAGAAAATTCATATCCTGCCGCTTCGAGAACCGGATTTTGTTTTTCAGCTCAAAATCAAGGCGCATCGTTGTGCGCAGAAAAGTGTATGGCTTTTCTGCTCCCCTCAGCTGAAGCTCGTATTTTCTGCTTTCCCCTGTCTTGAGATCCAGCGGAAATGTCTGTTTCAAGTGGCCGAGTTGCAGAGTGAAGGTCCCTTGCAATCGTCTGTTGCTGTCGTTACGGAGAAGATATTTCAGCGAGGTTTCGTCTGCTCCGTATTCCGTTTGCAGTTGCTCCAGCCGGATCGGAACAGAGATTTCCACAGGAAGCCATTCCGATGCGAGTACGTTGCCGTCGGAAAGCAGGCTGACAGACGCATGGTATTTCCCACAGCGAAACGTATCTTTGAAGGGGATTTTCACCGAATAGGAGCTTTGCTTCAGGTTTTTATCATCCAGCGGAATACGAACCGCTGGAATGCGGCTTTCCCCGGGAAAGGTAAATTGCAGTTCCAATCTGCCGTTCCCGTGCGGTGGAAAAATTTTTCCGGTGAAACGCAGAGGTTCTCCCCAGGGGTGGGTGTGCGGTTCGGAAGTCGGTTGAATCGGCTGTCTGGCCTGATTGCCGTAAAGTTCCGGCGAGACACCAAGCAGATAGACCGGCGTCGGCGACAACAGAATTTCAGCAACCATTTCAGGACACGTAATCCGGCGCCGCTTTCCCATCACATCCGCTACTTCGATTTGCGTCCGCCCGACCGGAAGTCGCAAAACGGAATTGCCGGCATGATCCCATGCCGCGATTACACATTGGTTATCTCGATTGCCGTAGCGGTAAATAATGGTGGATTCTTTGTCAGGAATGGAAATCATGCCGTTGGAATGGAAGCCTTCCAGCAGAAATGTCAAAAAAGAGTAGGCCGGCAACCACATTTTCGGCGAAACCGCTTTCGGATACGATTGAACCGGCGTATCGAGATTGTAGCAGATTCCGAAGGTCCATTCCTGCTTGTTTTCCCGGTTGGCAAGATCGTAAACATAAAATGGCTGGATGATGGAGACATGTTCCCCCAGAAGAATCAGAATTTGCTGAATCATATGATTCAACTGGAGCATATCTCCCGTTAAATTGTTTGGCGGCGAAATTCCGAATTCCGTTGCGTAAACAGGAATCTCCCGGCCTTCTGCATATTGCCGGATACAGTTCCGCAGGACTCTGAGACGCTGAATAAAGGTTCTTTTCGTCAGCGGAGGGGCGCAGTACGGATGCAGACTCAGTGCATCCATATATTTCAGCAGACCGCGTTCAAACAGACGTTGATGGGCCAGAACGGCGCCGTCCCAGTTCAGATTGGCATACGTGAGTCCCCACACGCGACCTTGAGGATCAACCTTGCGAAGGGTTTGAAAGGCGGCTTTATGCACTCGCAGAATTTCATCGGGAGTGAATGCGATATTCGGTTCCCACATCGGCTGATAGTTCATCCATTGATTGTTTCCCATCTGAAAGCGGGCGAAGGCAGCGATCTTTGCGACGCTCTGCCGATACAGGCGTTCTCCCTCTTCCCCGATGAACATCCGGGCGCCGATTCCGGGATGAATCACCTTGGAATATTTTTCCCTTTGCTCCCGGGTCCAGAGGGAAAAGGGGTCGCAGGATTCCCGAAACGCAGTGTGAGAATAGGTCACCCATGGTCTGCCGCGGTAAACGTCGTTCAGTCGTTTCCGCTGCCCAACCCATGTTTTTTCATATTGTTCCCGGGTTGGATGAAGATAGCGCATGACCGTTCGTGCACCGATCCACGGGGAGATGTAGGAGGTATGAAACCCGAATACACTCTCCCCTTCGGCCGGGACTGGCCGGGTATCCGGATCTGGAACAATTGCATAGGTGAGGAATCCGGCGGGGCGGGTTCCGCGTTTTTCAAGAGTTACGCCATTGGAGAGTCTTGCGTAAACCCGGTAGAATCCCCATTCACGATTCGGCAGATCCGGCAGAGCACACCGCCAGACGCCTCCGGCATCTCCTTCAACCGGGAGGCGATAGGATTTCAGCGTCTGTTCCTGCCAGTCCCGGACGTCGACCAGAAGTTCAGATTGTTCTCCCTGGCGGAGGCCTTCCGCGCGAAGGCGGATTTCAATTTTCTCCCCGGGAATGTACATGCTCCTGGCCGGAAAATTGGTGTCACCGTATAACCTCACCTGAGAGAACAATTCTCCGCAAAGCAAAAAAATTCCGAAAACAAAGATTATTTTCATAGAGGACTCTCACTTGTTGAAAATGTTTTCAGCATTGCCCAGCAATTGCGCCATGTGAAAAAATCGTGCCGAACCATCCAGCATGGGGGCATTTGCGCCGCCGGAATGTCGGAAGGCCAGCCGCGGAATCGCATTTCTGGCGGGGTTGTAGACTTTCCACTGTCCATTCTCCTGTTCCCAGAAAACGCCGATTCTGGTCCGTTTGAACAGCGTTATCTTTTTTGCCGGAGCTGGACTGCCGGAGGATATCTTGTAAAGGACGTCATCATAATAATCGGGGGCGAACAGCGACCAGCGGATGGTTGAGGCCAGATAAGTTTTTTGCGCCGCGGGACAGCCGGTAAACGGGCTTTTCCGCATAGCTTCTTCGATGGTGGCGAGGTTTTCCTCTCTCATGATCCATTCGTTTTTCGAAAGCAGTGCCGGAGCACCGAAGACAGCAGCGGATACGAGATGCGGACCGTAGTAGGAGGAAATCGTATAGTTATAGCTCGGGGGTAATACGTCATTGCTGATTGCCGTATAGCTGTGCAGTCCGAATCCGATTTGTTTGCAGGAGTTGAGACAGCTTACACTTTCGGCTTTCCGCCGCGCCGTTGCAAGCGCGGGAAGCAGCATGGCCAGAACAATTGCAATGATTGAAATAACAATAAGAAGTTCAATTAAAGTGAATTTCCTCCGCTCCATCATTCCTCCAGCCTTTCCGTTGTTGTTTTGGTTGTACTGCGAATCATCAGCGAATGCGGCATGATTATTTCCGGCATCGGTGCGCCCCGTTGTTTCAACGCGATCAATTCCGGCATGAACTCGATAGCCTTTCTGCCGATGCGGTCATACTGATAATCGATTGTTGTCAGGGGGGGAGAAAGATACCCGCCTCCGGGGTATCCGCAAAGCCCCATCACTCCAATCTCAGCCGGCACTGAAATGCCAAGAGAATTCAGAATCTGAAGGACATACATGCTGTAAAAATCCGAGTATCCGAGAATTACATCCGGGGGAGACTCCATCAGCAGGAGTGTTTCTATTTCTTTTTGAATTTCGACCGGATTAAGCTGGCAGAAGACCAGAAGCGCCGGATTCGTCGAAAAGCCAAACCGTCGCAGTTCCCGGAAATACTCCGACCGGGAGAAGCCGCGCAACTGTTCATCCTTCGCCAGCTGTGAATTCGCTTTCATGAGGAATGCTACCCGTTGATAACCGCTGTTGGCCAGGAATTTTAATGCATCGTGAAGACTTCTTCGCATGTCTGTTCGTAAAACGGCGAATTCCGGGACTCTGACGTGATCTTTGGTTGAGGCGTGAGGCAGCAATACGGGGAGACCGGATTTTTTCAACATGGAGCAGATCTTTTCCTGCCCCGTCAGATTATTTCCTAAAAAAATTACGCCTTCCGCTTTGGAATTTACAATGCTTCGAATTCCGTTTTCTTCCGTAATCGACTCCAGAAAATTTCGATTTATGATTTCCAGGCCGATGTCCACTGCTTCGGCGGCGGCCTGAATTTGCGGCATGATGTAAAGATAGGGATCGGCAAGATCATCCAGGTTGTTCAGGATCAGCAGATATTTGCCGCGAATCTGCGGTCTGCGACAGACTACGGTGCCGACGCTTTTAATCCGTGTGACCAGACCGTCATCTTTCAATCTTGAGAGTGCGGCACGGAGTGTATTGCGCGCAATTCCAAGTTCTCGTGCAAAGACGACTTCCGGGGGGAATATATCTCCCTGTTTATATTTCCCTTCCCAGATCTTTTTCTTCAATTCCGCGTAAACGGCATCTTGCTTGAAGATTCCCTTCATGACGCTGTCTCCTTGCTATAAGTATACTATAAATTCCATTTTTTGTCAATACATATGGTGAAAAAAAAT
>NZ_DBEXAY010000002.1:0-15190 GCF_048170485.1 Victivallis sp.
GTGCAAGTGCTGGTTACAACCGGGGGATATACCGTGGATGACAATCCCATTGCTAAGCATTCCGGTCACTTGTAATCAAGACGTTTTCGAGTATAGTGAATGGCGAGCTTATGTACTCCCAGTAATACAGCTGGGAGAAGAAAGGCGATAAGTACGGGAATGTAACAGCCACCTCTTTACGGCTGTCGCACTTATATGATGCCATAGGACGGATTGTGACGGAGGAAAATTGTGCTCTTATTCCCCAATTGGACAACTTTTTATGGAAGTTTGGTGTAAGATCCTTTGAATTAGCATATTCCTTTTTTTCTTTGATTACAAATTCCAAAATATACTTCGGCCAGAGCCCGATATTGGAGCGCCAAATGAATCCGCCTGGAGTTAGCAAAGTTCACACAAAGTTGCATGCTGACGCAAAGTTGCCCAGCTGACGTGCTCTTTTATTCTGAAGTTCTCATATTTCCCTCCCGTCAGAACCACTCCCTCTTTACGTTATCCCAGTATCAGTCGTTTTGAACATTTCCCCCCACAGTGAAAGATGCTCTTTTACCAAAAATGGCGTCTCCATATAAATCTCCAACATCTTGTCCTTGAACCGTTCGTCGGAAGCTGTCCGGGAAATCTCCCCTTGGCTTTTGTAATAAAAGCTTGAATGAGGAATATAAAGCAACTTCAATTGACGATTCACGCTTGAATCGGGATTCAAGCCGCAGGCCAAGGACACATTTCGTAAAAAATCATTCTCGATTTCAAGGCATCCGATTTCCCTCATCAGATCGTTCTCGGTATACGGCTTGCTTTCTTTTTGTTCAGCCAAGGACTGGAAAATCTCGGAAGCCCCTTTCATGAGTTTCTTTTTCCACTGCTGAACCTGATTCGGATGAATCTGTATTTCCCCGTGATCTCAGCGACGGTCAGTTCTCCGCGCGGTGCTTCCAAAGCGACGCAACTTTTGAATTTGAAGTCATATGACTTTTTCATAAAACGCCCTCCTTCTCGAAGTTAATTTAACGGGCATTTTGCACCAAGTCAAGTTGTTCAGTTTTCGGGGCCAACCGTATTATATTTGTTGGCATTGGCTTCAAACTTTGTTCCATCGATAAAGACTTCAGATATGTCAATGTTATATTTTTGAACAATCTCTTTCATGATACATGAGAATATTTCTCGCTGTCTTGCAACAACTATGTTGTTGTAAAACCTGGAAATCGTGGAATATGACGGAAGCTTTTGTTCCATCAAGTGCATAAAACGTGTGTCAAATCGAATGCTGACTTCAATGCGTCGAAGACTTCCCGAATGTTTAGAAAATGCAAATAGTATGGCGGAAAATAGACGAAACGGATTATAAGGTGGTCTTCCGCCTTTTTCGATGCTTTTAGTAACTGTTTCTGCTATTATTCGATCTAAGCCTGAGTACTCTAAAATCCTGAGATAATTATCGAGTTTTTGCTTTTCCTCTGTGAATAAGTCTGAGTAAAGAAACAAAGAGTTCTGAAAATTTGTAAAATAGGCCATGGTCATCTCCTGATCATAGCCTTATTATACACAATTTTACCGAGATTCAAAAGAAAAAGGGCTGTCGCATACCTCATTAGGTTTTGCAACAGCCCCTTCGATGCGTTGCTGAAATTTATGTTCCCCGGCGAAGTCACCGGCGGAGGTGGAGAGTGATTTTTTTCGGCCCTGTTAGATAAATTAAGCCGGGGGTGAGAGTCGTGTTTTCGGGGAGGGTGACCGGTTCCCCGAGAAAATTGCAGGCCTCCTCGATCTTACCGTCGATTTCCAGGGTGATGGCAAGATCCATGCTCATGCTCCAGATTGCCCAGACCCGTTTGCCGTCCGGGCGGAACCATGTTGCCCGGCAAATCTGGCCGTCCCGCTGGAACTGGGGCACTTGCGAACCGGCCGGGAGCATTTTCGTCAGCGTCAGATAGGCATCGAATGCGGGTTTCTTCTCCAGATTCTCATGCAGTGTCCCGAAATGGCTCTCCAGCGTATCAAGTTTTTCGTTGTGGGATCGCAGGGAATACCAGAAAATCCGTTCCACTCCCTGCGATAATCCCACGAGGTAGATGCGCGGCAGCAACTCCGCCTGTCGCCGGGGAGAGACTCCTTCGAGCGTTTGGCCCAAGGTGCTGACGATTATTTTGCCCCGCAGATCGCTGTTGAGATCATAGATCGCGACGACCGGACCGCGGAAATTTCCTTCCACCGCCTCGATTACCGGAATGAACCGGTCGCCCGGCTTGAGGTTGCGGTCGTGCAGAAAACGGTTGCCTGTTGCCGGGAGCGGCGTGGAAAAGGCGGTTTCAAAACCGGTTGCCGGTTTCAGTTGAGCCTGCTTCGGCACTTTGGCCAGCCACCAGGCATCCCAGCCGATGTGGAATGTCGTCATGTGCTTCTGCCCGACGGATTCCCGGCTGCCGTCTGCACGTTGATCGTAATAGAGCGGTGCGCCGAATGCCAGGAACAGAGTGCCGCCCCGTTTGACGTAATCGCGTAAATCTGAAATGTAACTCATCGGGAAATCTTCGTCCGTCGATGGCATCAGAACTGGAAACTCCTTCACATCCAGTGTCTTGATCTGGTCGAGAGAAATGATCTTCACCTGTTTGAATTCCGGAAACACCTGAACGGGATCCAGGTGCAGGCCGCTGGGAAACATCCGGTCCACATCGCTGACTACCGCCACTGCCGTCCGTGAAGGCTCCAGTCCGGCCCGGCGGAAAACCGCCGGCATGACTGTGCGGAAGTACGGCGATGGACGCGAACTGGACCAGCCGATTTCGGTAAACCAGATCGGTTTGTTCTGCAGGCCGTACTGCGCCATCAGTTTCTTCAGCGCCTGCAGACGTGGAACCAGCCCCTCCGGTACGCCGCGGAACCAGTAGGGGTGAACGCTCATGACATCGAAATAGTTCCCCGCTCCCAGTTTGAAGGTCCCTTCGATGAAGTCCATCGGGATTCCGGAGGTGCCACCGTAAACGACCTGCAGTTCCGGATCGATTTTCTTGATCTCCTCCCAGGTACGTTTCAGGAAGGGGACGTACGTCGTTGGTCCCGGGTTTTCCGGCCAGAATGTCGTACCGTCCTCTTCATTCCACACCTCCCAGTACCGCAGGTCGTTCCGGTAGCGCGTCACGATCCGCCGGACGAAATCGGCCCAGGCATCCGGATGTTTCCAGGCGGGATATCGCCATTTCGGCTGAAAATCGAGAATCGGCAGAATGGAAAGCCGGTGCTCGCGTGCGATTTTCACTATCTGATCGGCCTGGCTGAAATTCCATTCGCCGGGCTTCTTTTCGAAAATGTTCCAGTTGAAGTCGCCGCGGATCCAGCGCGCTCCCATCTGTTCGGCCTGCGCCGCTTCGCGTACCACCTCATTGACAGGAGTCCAGTTCCAGTGTGAACAGACTCCGTAAGGATTTTTCTCCAGTTTTCCTGCGGCCATTGCGCTGCCTGCGCACAGCAAAACGGCCGCGCACGACGAAAGAATTCGGTATTCCATCTTGTTCTCCTTGTTGTTCAAATCTGCAGCTGCAGCAGCTGCAGATGGTTTCCTTCCATCTCCCCCGAGGCGATAACCGAGGAGCCGTACCTCAATTGAAATGGGACACGTTCGCCGGAGGAGTTCCACAACTCCCATTCGATGACGTCGTCATCCCGGCGACGCTGTCCCCGCGGAATGACGACATCCGGTTCCTGGCTCCAGGCGGTCCGGTGGAATCCCGTACCGTCGGATGCGGTGGTAAGTTCGATATGATCCGCTCCCGGCAGCCGGCTCCGGTACACCGGCGCGATCCGTTCGGCAGGAAGGTCGAACCACCACAGCTCCCGCTGGAGCTCCCCGCAATCCGCCATCCAGTTTTTGATTGACTCGACGGAGGAGTAGCACCCGGGGGCGTGATGGAGCAGTTCCCCGCTCACCACCGGCAGTTTTTCTGCTTCGATTACTTCGAAATAGTGTTCCAATGTGGAAAATTCCAGAGGATAACGTTCTGCGGCAACGAGCAGTCAGCGCAACTGTTCCTCGTAGATTCCTTTGCCATGATCTCCGATTCCAAAGAAAAAACTCTGATGTTCATCGCCGTTTTCCAGCAGATGTTCGATTCGGGCGAACAGCTGTTCCCGGTTCCTGCAGTTGGCGGTCGTATATTCGCCGAGCACCCGGAACGCGATCACTTCGGCTGTTACGTCGTCACCTTTCCAGCGGAACTGGTGAGGCATCTTTTTTGCGGTCCGGTCCGGGCGCATCCACACGTAGCGGCGGAAGCCGCTTGCCGCCAGAAGCTTCGGCAGGCCGCAGTTCTGGCCGAAAGAATTGACGCAGTACGCGATCGAAACCTCCTGCCGAATTTGCGTCGGAAATATTCTCTGCCGAACCTCGATTGCCGCAGCTGTGCCGCCGGAGTGATTACCGTGTCGGACTGTTCTTCCCTGCCGCCGACCGCCTCCCCGCGGCCGGCATCGATCAGTGACGCGATGGTCCGGAACAATTCCGGCTCACATCCTTCCAGCCAGCGGTAACAGGCGACGGAGGAACGGACAAATCTCAGCATCGGGTATTTTTGCTGGATGCGCACGAAACTCCGGCAGGTGTTCAGCCAGGCGGAGCGTCCCTCTTTCGGTCGCCACAGCCGGATCGGGTCCATGTAACTGTTGCCGATAACGTATAATTTCTTTGCGCTCATTATAAATCGTATCCAGAAGCTGCTTCTGCTCTGCCGTCGTTCATCGGGCCGTTGAAGCGGAAGTAGAACATGTCGTAGTGGTCGCTGATGCCGTTGACGACCGGCAGTGGTTTGACGTGGCCATCCGCGAAAATGCTGTTGAACAGAACTCTGCCGACGGCGGCCTGATTGGTGGTGTTGGTTCGAATTCCGCTGCCGTCATGCCGGGCCTGCCATTCGTAGTGAAACACCTGTCGGGAAGGATGACGCCATTTCCCCAGTTTCAGGTTTTTCTGGTAGCGGTATGCGACGCAGCGGTACATATAACTGAGGATCGCCCATTGCAGATCCGACGTTGGCTCGACCTTTTTACCATTCACCGTCGGATTTTCCTGATCGGAGGGGCAGAGCATCGATTTGCCGTAACCGCCGAGATAGTCTTTGATCGACATCGCCCAGGCATATCCTTGGAAGCTGTTGGCAATTTGGCCGCCGTCGTCGCAGAAGAATTGCAGCCAGAAATTGTATGGAAGAAATCCCTTATTGTCATCGACATACATCAGGAACGCGGCGGACTGTTGCTTCAGGTTGGAGAGGCAGCTGGTGTTTTTTGCCTTCTCTCTCGCCTTGTTCAGGGCAGGCAGCAGCAGACTGGCCAGTATGGCTATAATTGCAATTACAATTAAAAGTTCAATTAACGTAAAATACAGACTTCTTTTTTTCTGCTTTGTGCGCTTGCTCATCTGCGACCTCTCTCTTTAGTTGTTTGTGAAAGGCTTCCGGAAAGATTCCGGACGCTCTGGCGAACTGTGATGGAAGTGTCGTCGAGGATCGACATTCGTGTCGTACGGAAAGCCGGATTGAGAATCAGGTCAAATGCCCGTTCCACGCACAGGGAGTGATCGGAAGTGCTGGTGGTCAGCGGCGGCGAGAAATAGTCACAAAAATTCCAGTGTTCCTGACTGGTGATGATGCTGATCTCCTCCGGGCAGCGGAGCCCGGCTTCGTCGATCGCCCGCCGTCCGCCGATGGCGCCGTAGAGTGATTCAAACAGGATGGCGGTGAATTCTCCCCGGTGTTGCCGGCACAGTTCCACCGTGTTCTGATATCCGACTGAGGTCCCCTGATCCCACGGACGCATTTTGACGTAGTCGGCCAGGATGAGTTCGCCCCGGGGGATGCCCGCTTCGGAGGCCGCGTGATAGATCCCGTTGAAGAACGCCTGATCTGAACTGCGCCGTTGAGGTTCGTTGCAGACCAGGGCGATTCGCCGGTGCCCGTTCCTCAGCAGGAATTTCATCTCGTTGTAACCGGTCAGAAAACTGTTCCCGTGTACACCGTAGATGTTGGAGTAAACCAGAAATTTTTCGGGAAACCACTGGAAAAAGACGCAGGGGATGCCGAGTTGGTCGAATTCAGCCAGCTCGCGCATCGTCATTTCCCGCGGGGGCAGGATGATGCAGCCGACAATATCGCTCTTTTGGGAGGCCAGATCGAGAATTCCCCGGTAGTTGCTGCCTGCCATCAGCTTGAACGGGCGCAACTGGATGTCGCGCCGCAGGGCGGACATCTCCGCCAGATGAACGTTTTCCCAGATATTGTAGGAGAAAAATTCCGGATAGGCGAGCAGGATTGCTGATTGATTGCGGTCGCGGTTATTTTCCAGATGCGTTTCCAAATCACGCGATGAGACGAAGGTACCCTTGCCGCCTCTCCGTGTGACATAGCCGTCGCGCTCCAGTTCCACCATAACCTTGTTGACAGTGCCACGGCTTGCATTGAAGCGAATGGTCAACTCGCGTTCCGTCGGCAGTTTTTCTCCCATCGGACAACGTCGGATCAATTGCAGCATACTTTCCCGCAACCGCTTGTGCAGAAATTGTTTCCCGCCTGATTCCATTTCGGCTCCATTTATGGTATGGTATGTGTTTTATTTTGTTTAAAATGGCTTGGTATATACCAAGCTCCATTTATATTATACCAGAAAAGGGGATAAATGTCAATCATAATTTCAAAAAAAAATAATTTTTTTGACTCTGCAAGGATATAAAGGTAAATGCAATTTATTTTTCGAATGCATGGATTTTTACTCTTATAAAACCAAGGATACGTCACTTCAGGGAGAAGGGGTTCTGTTTTACAACCTATAAAAAGAAAGGAAAAATATCGCATCGAACAATTTCCTCGACAGCAGAAAAGTCTGTTGGAAATCGGCCGAACTTTGAATTGAGCTTATTCGACGATCAAACGAAAGATTTTGAAGTACTGTCGTCCAGCAGAAGATTCCACTGGGGCGAAGTGCCAAGCGTTGCCAGCATTGTTGAACTTGTAAATATCGCCGTCTTTTCCCCGGGAATTTTTTTGAAAAATATTCGGTCGGCGGGTTGTGAAGAGACGCTTTCCGGAGTATACTATTCCGTGGTATTGTTCACGATTTTTCATACAGGAGAAATGCGCCGAAAATGGCTTCCGATTTCGTTCATCTGCATCTGCACACCCATTACAGCATGCTCGACGGAGCGTGCACCATCCCCGGTCTGGTCGAGCTGGCCAAAGAACATGACATGAGCGCGATGGCCATCACCGACCACGGTTACATGGGGGGCGTCGAAGAGTTCCACCGGGTGCTCTCCGGGGCCGGAATCAATCCGATCGTCGGGGTGGAAGCCTACGTCGCTCCCGGCGATATGCGCGATTTCGATTCGAACAAGCCCTTCAACCGCGGCGGATTCCACCTGGTGCTGCTCTGCGAGAACGAACAGGGCTACCTCAGTTTGTGCAAGCTCATGTCCGCCGCCAACAAGGAGGGGTTCCACTACAAGCCGAGGATCGACAAGGAGATCATGCGGCAGTATCACGAGGGGCTCATCTGCACCAGCGCCTGCATCGGCGGCGAGATTTCGCAGTACTTCCTCCAGGGCGATACGAAGCGCGCGGAGCAGGCGCTCGGCGAATATCTCGACATCTTCGGCCCGGACCGCTTCTTCATCGAACTCATGGATCACGGCATGGAGGAGGAGCAGCGCTGCAACAAGTACCTGATCGACCTCGCCCGGCGCAACAACCTCAAGCTCATCGCCACCAACGATGTCCACTACATGCGCAAGGAGGACGCCGAAGCGCATGAGATCATGCTCTGCATCCAGACCGGCGCGCGGCTGGCGGAGAAGCACTTCCGCTTCCCGACGCCGGAGTTCTACTTCAAAGGCGAGCAGGAGATGCGCGAACTCTTCCGCGAGGTGCCCGAGGCGATCACCAACACCCGGCTGATCGCCGAGCGGTGCAGCATGAAGTTCCACTACGTGCCCGAGGTCAACCATTACCCGAAGTTCTACATGCCCGACGGGCGGCTGGCCGACCGCAACGACCTGCGCGAGGTCTGCTTCGACAACATGGAGTACCGCTACGGATTCGACCCGCGCAAAATCTCCGAGCCGGACGCGCGCCAGAAGGAGATCCTCGACCGGATGGAATACGAACTCGGCGTCATCGAGAAGACCGGTTTCATCAGTTACTTCTTCGTGGTGTCGGACTTCATCCGCCACGCCAAGGCCGAGGACATTCCGGTGGGGCCGGGGCGCGGTTCCGGCGCCGGTTCTCTCGTCGCCTATCTGACGCGGATCACCGACATCGACCCGCTGCGGTTCAACCTCTTCTTCGAACGCTTCCTCAACCCGGAGCGGGTCAGTCCGCCGGACTTCGACGTGGACTTCTGCGAACGCCGCCGGGGCGAGGTGATCGACTACGTCCGGGGCAAGTACGGCTTCGACAGCGTCGCGCAGATCTGCACCTACGGCCAGCTCAAGGCGAAGGCGGTGGTCAAGGACGTCGCCCGCGTGCTCGGCTGTGACTTCGAATTCGGCAACCGCCTCTCGAAGATGATTCCGGAAGACCCGAAGATGACCCTCGACAAGGCGGTCGAGCAGAACAAGGAGCTCGCCGAGAAGATCGAGACCGACCCGATGATCGGCAAGGTGTGGAAGTTCGCGAAGGTGCTCGAAGGGCTGAACCGTCAGACCGGCATCCACGCCGCGGGGGTGATCATCGGCGACCAGCGGCTGGACAACCTCGTGCCGCTGGCGCGGAGCGCCTCCGACAGCATGGTGGTGCCGTTCCCGGCGCACCCGTGCGAGGAGCAGGGGCTGCTCAAGATGGACTTCCTCGGGCTGAAGACGCTGACCATCATCAAGGATGCGCTCAACATGATCCACAAGGACTTCGGGATCGACATCGACATGATGAAGATTCCGCTCGACGACCCGAAGACCTTCGAGATGCTCCAGCGCGGCGAGACGGTTGCGGTCTTCCAGCTGGAATCCGGCGGTATGCAGAATCTCTGCCGCTCGTTCGGGGTGGAGACGCTCGAGCACATCATCGCGCTTCTGGCGATCTACCGGCCCGGACCGATGCAGTTCATTCCGGACTTCATCCGCCGCAAGAAGGGCGAGGAGGAGATCATCTACGACCACCCGCTGATGGAGAACTGTCTCAAGGAGACCTACGGCATCATGCTCTATCAGGAGCAGATCATGCAGGTGGTGCAGGTTCTGGCCGGCTTCACCCTCGGCGGCGCGGACATTCTGCGCCGGGCGATCGGCAAGAAGAAGGTCGACGTGCTGGCCAAGCAGAAGGAGAAGTTCTTCAAGGGGTGCAAGGAGACCAACAACATCGACGAGAAGCTGGCCGACCAGATCTGGGAGAAGATCAAGTTGTTCGCCGGATACGGCTTCAACAAGTCGCACTCGGCGGCCTACGGCTTCGTCTGCTACCAGACCGCCTACCTCAAGGCGAACTATCCGGTGCAGTTCATGGCGGCGATTCTCAACGGCGAAATCGAGTCCGCCGAGCGGATCGCCTTCATGATCAACACCTGCAAGGATATGGGGATCAAGGTGCTTCCGCCGGATGTGAACTCTTCGGACATCCGTTTCTCCACCGACGGCGACTGCATTCGCTTCGGTCTCGGCGCGATCAAGGGGGTGGGCGAAGTCGCCGCCTCGAAGATCATCGAGAGCCGCAAGGCCGACGGCCGCTTCGAAACCTTCGCCGACTTCTGCGAGCGGTGCGGCTCGGATGTCAACTCCCGCATGCTCGAACATCTCACCCGGGCGGGCGCGCTCGACGGTCTCGGGCTGCGCCGCAGTCAGATTCTGGCGATTGCCGAACCGATGATGGAGTTCGCCAAGGTGCGCGCGGCGGAGCGCGCCGCCGGACAGGGGTCGCTCTTCGACCTGCTCGATGAGGCGGATGCCGGCGAGGTCTGTTCGGTGCCGATTCCGGATATTCCGGAGTTCGACCAGGAGGAGATTTTAAAGAGCGAGAAGGAGCTGCTCGGCTTCTATGTGACCGGGCACCCGCTCGACTACTGCGCGGAACTGGTCCGGGCGTTTGCGAGCGTGCCGCTGCGGGATCTGGATAAACTCAACGACAACGCGCAGGTGCGGTTGACCGGCATGGTCGGCTCCTTCACCCAGAAGTTCAGCAAGAATTCCGGCAAGCAGTTCGGCATCCTCCAGCTGGAGGACCTCGACTCCTCCGCCGAGTGCATGATCTACGAGCGGGCGCTCAACACGCTGTTGAGTTCCGGAATCGAGATGCTTCCCGGCACGCCGCTGCTGCTCGAAGCCATGGTCAGCAAACGGGATGAAGCGGAGAAGCCGCGGGTGATCGTCGAGCGGGTGATGCTGCTCGGCGAGGCGCCGGCGACGCTGGCCGAAGAGTTGCATCTGCACATCTACGCTTCGGAGATCACCAGCGAAAAACTCAAACAGATTTCGGAGGCCTGTTTCCGGGCTCCCGGTGACACCCGGGTGGTGGTCTGCCTGGTGGGGACCGATGATTCGGTGACCTTCATCGAGTCGCGCGGACGGAAGATTTCGGTGACGCCGGAGTTGCTCCGGGAGCTGGATTCGATCCTCGGAACCGGCCATTACCGGCTGAAGGCGAAGCCGTATTCGCCGCCGCCGCGGCGGATGTGGAACCGCGACAAGGCGGCCGCGGAGGAGCCGGCCAAATAAATTGCAACCCGGGGAGGGCGTATGGGGCGGAGTTTTGCCGAAGAGCTTCCGGCGCATCTGGAGGAGTGGGTGCGCGAAGGATTGATTTCACCGGAGAGCGCCGAAATTCTGCTTCGCCGGAACAGGGCGGAGGCGGGCGTGGCGGCGGATGCGGTGAAGCGGAAACTGCTGACGGTTCTGGCGATTCTCTGTGCGGCGCTGCTCGGCGGCGGACTCATTCTGGTGATCGCGCACAACTGGGATATGCTCAGCCCCTTCTGGCGGCTGTCGATGGCGTACCTGCCGCTGCTGGCCGGATTGGTCTTCGGCGGCTTCGTATTGCGGCGCCACGACGGGGAGCCGTGCTGGTGTGAACCCGCGGCGCTCTGGATCGGTGCCGCCGCCGCTTCGGCGATTGCGATTGTTTCCCAGCTCTATCAGGTCAGCGGTTCGCTGAATGACTACCTCTTCTGGTTGATTCTGCTCTGCGTGCCGCAGGTCTGGCTGTTCCGCAGTACGGCACTGGCTTTCTGCTGTTCGGTTGCGACGGTGGCGATGGCGGTCAGCGGGGCGGAGTTGATCGAGAGGAGCTTTCTTCAGACGACGCTGTTCTTCCTGCTGCTCGCGCCGTGGACACTGCGTCTGGCACTGCGCGCTGCGGGCCGCTGGGGGAAACTGGCGGGGCAGCTGGCGACACTGCTTCTGCTCTTTACGCTGGGCGGTTGCGCTTTGGGAAAGACCGGGGGATTCGTGGGCCTGATTTCGTGGGCGGCGCTCTTTTCGGTGCTGTTGACCGGCGGGGCGGAGCTGTTCCGCCGGGAGGGCGGCGGCCGTTTCGGCAACCTCTTTCTCCTCGCCGGATTCGGCGGGCTGGCCTGGCTGGTTGTCGCCGGCAGTTTTCGCGAGTTCTGGGGAATGTTCCGCGAGGTCGACTGCACCGCTTCCGGGTGGATCTGGCTGTTGTTCACCCTCGCGCTCTACGCCGCGGCCGTCGGATTTCTCTGCCGTTGCCGGCGCCGTGCGGAGGGGGGCTGGATCGCGGTTGCGGCGCCACTGCTGGTCTTCTGCTGTCTGCTGGGGGAGAATCCTGATCAAAGTATGTTGCTTTTCAACATTTACTTTGCAGTCACCGGGCTCTGGATGCTGTGGTACGGGGTGCGATTGCGGCAGTTGGGCTGGCTCAACGGCGGGATGTTGATATTGGGCGCTCAGATTTTTCTGCGCTTCTGCGCGTCGGGCGACATTCTCGCCTGCGGCATCTGTTTTCTCGTGCTCGGCGCGGCGCTCGGCGGGGTGAATCTGGTTCTGGCCCGGAAGTTCCGGCGGGAGGCGGTGCAATGAAACGTTGGAAATGGATCGCTTATCTGTTCGCTTCGCTGTTGATTCTCACGGTGGTCTCGATCAAAATCGTGCGGGCGGAGGTGGCGTATCGGTTTGGAAGAAGCTACCGGTTCCCGATTCAGGCGTACGACCCGCGCGATCCCTTCCGGGGGCGTTACCTCGCGCTGGAGATGGAGCATGTGGCCCGCAGTTCCGCGATTCCTGCGGAAGACACGTGTGGACCGTTTTCGTGTTGCGTGTCGATTACCGTCGATGAGAAGGGGAGGGCGCGGTTCGACCATCTGTCGCCCGAGCCGCCGGAGTCGGGCGACTGGCTCAACGTCGATCTGCAGAGGTTCCGGGGGACCCGGAACAGCTTCCGTCCCCCGTTCGAACGGTTCTACCTCAACGAGAAACTCGCCCCGGCGGCGGAGCAGATTCTTATGGATTCGTTTACGCGCGGTGACGCGGAACTGGTGGTCCGCGTCTATCGCGGCTTCGGCTGTGTCGAAGATCTGTTGATCGACGGCGTGCCGATCCGCGAACTTGCGAAACAGCGGCTTACTTCAACTGCTTCGACGCGAGAATGACCGTGTTGAGATAGACCGCCAGCGCGTTTGCCTGCGCGGCTTCGCGGGTGCCCTTGAGCAGTTTGACCGCCTCCTTGGCGAACTGGAGCGCGAGGTCGGGGCGGCCGCAGAAGTAGAGGGCTCTGGCGTACTCCCCGGCGGCGATGCCGCGCTCGCGGTCGTCCTTGAACTTCCCTGATTTCCAGGCGGTTTCAAGGAGTTTGCAGGCGTTCCACGGCCGCAGGGAGGTGAGCTGCTGATTCATCTCCTGCTGCGCGAATTTGAGCAGCACCCGCGGCTGGTCGCTGAAATTCTTCGTCAGCCGGTCGATCCACGGGGCGAGGCGTCCGGGCCGGTCGGAGGATTGCAGAAGATTCATGATCATCCAGTAGAGCTGCGGCTCCTTCGGATTTTTTTCGACGGCGGCGAGAGCGCTCTTCTCCGCACCGTCGAGATCCTTCATCAACTTCCCCTGCAGAGGGAGTTTGACGTTCAGGAGTTCCAGATTGCCGGGGTTCTTTTTGAGCTCTTCGTCGAGCAGTTTAAGCGCGGTGGGGTAGTCCTTGATCCGGATGGCGCTCATGACCGCCTGCGAGAACTTTTCGCGCTCGATGTACTGCTTGACATTGAATTTCCCGGCGATCACCTCAGGCAGGACGGCGGCCAGTCCGCCGACTGCGCCGCGCCAGACCAGCACTCCGTTGCGGTCGATGACCGCCGCCATCGGAATGCGGTCGGTCGAACGCATGTAGTGGTTGACCGTGGCGAGCATGTTGTCGGCCGCGACCGGGAAGGGGAGTTCGTCAAGGCGGTTGAATTTCGCGATGGAGTCGGCCGAATCACAGCCGACCGCGACGAATTGAACCTCCTTTTCGCCGAGTCTGTGGGCGAGCATCGCAATTTCCGCGAAGGCGGCGGTCCCGTTCTGGCTGAGGGTCCAGAAGAAGAGGACGACACACTTTTTCCCCTTGAGGTCGGCGAGGCGGACCGGCCCGCCCTTGATCCATTTTTTCACCTCAAGTTCGGGCGCGGGGACGCCGGTCTCCACGGCGGGCGAAACGGCGGGGAGGGCGTGAAGCTTCGCCGGAATGAACGAGAGCAGCAGCACCGCGGCGAGAAGACGGAGGAGCAGTTTCATCAGAGTTTCTCCAGCTTGTTGAACCAGTTGAAGATCCATTCGGCGCCGAGGATGAAGAAGCCGCTGAACAGAAGGATAAATCCTTCCGGCAGCGCCTCCTGGATCGCACCGACGCCGACCAGCAGCATCGGCAGTGCAATGCAGAGCAGCACCAGCCGGAAGAGCCAGCGGCATGTCTTCAGCAGCAGCCGGCTGGGGCGGCGGCGCAAGGGCATTTCCTGCTCCGCCGGAGCCGTTTCCTCCCCGGCGGAGGCAACTGCCGCAGAAGCGTTCAGAGACGGCCGCTTCATTGCGGCGTAGACCAGCGAAGCGGTCATCGCTTCGAAGGAGATTCCCGCCTGCCGGGCCGATTTCGGCACCAGACTGGTCGCGGTGCAGCCGGGGATGGCGTTGCCTTCGAGCAGCCACGGGGTGCCGTCCGGCGTGACGATGAAATCCACCCGCAGAATGTCGCGGCAGCGGGCGCCGAGATAGAACTTCTTCGACAGCTCCATCGCGCGGCGGACGACCGGTTCGGCGAGCGACTGCACCGGGCAGAAGTATTCGGTGTGCCCCTGCTGATAGACATATTTCGCATCGTAGTCGTAGAAGCCGTGCGGACTGCGGATCTCGATCGGCTCCAGAACAGTGCCGCCGACGATGGGCACGGTGATTTCGACGCCGTTGAGGTACTCTTCGACCAGAATCTCGTTCGCCTGCTTGAACTCCTCCTCCAGCGCCTTTTCCCACTCATCGAATGAGGTGACGCGCACGATGCCGAAGGTGGAGCCCTCCTTCGGAACCTTGAGGATCACCGGGAGCTTCAGATCGGCGGGGAATTCGCGCGATTCGGGGGTGACGGTGTGCCACTTTGCGGTGGGAATCCCGAGTTTGCCGGCGAGCTGTTTGGTGGCGATTTTATCCATGACCAGCAGGCAGGAGCCGCTGCCGGAACCGACGAACTTCAGACCGGCGTCTTCCATTTCCCGCTGGATGCTGCCGTCTTCGCCGAAGCCGCCATGCAGCACCGGGTAGACCACGTCGGCGGCCCGCATTTCCGGGGTGACATGGCACTCCTGCAGGTCGGTTTCGGTCACGTCGAACCCGGCGTTGCGGAGCGCCTGCGCGACGGCGGCGCCGCTTTTGAGCGAGATTTCCCGCTCCCGGCTGGTGCCGCCCTTGAGCACGTTGACCTTCGGCGGAAGGGGGGCGGCGAGCACCGTCTCCAGCGCCGCCGGATCGATGAACTTCACTTCAGGCCTGAGGTAGAAGCCGAACTTCTCCGCGACGGCGGTGCGGATCTCCCGGAGCAGTTCCAGATAGTCCCGTTCGGTGCCGGAGTCGACGTTGACGATGTAGTTGGCGTGGGCGGCGCTCACCTCCACGCCGCCGAGTCGGTACTCTTTGAAGCCGCACTGTTCGATCAGTTTGCCGGCCGGTTCGAATTCGGAGATGTTGCGGAAGGTGCCTCCGGCGCTCCGGCCGCCGGGTTCGCGGCCGCGGCGGGCCTCCAGC
>NZ_DBEXAY010000003.1:0-11688 GCF_048170485.1 Victivallis sp.
AAAAAATTATATTTTACCACTTGCAATCGTTTTTTTGATATACTATTTTAAATTGACAAGATTTATATAAGACGAATATCTATTTATACAACATTGAAAACCTAATATTTTTATGGAATTTTAAAACAACGAACTTGTTCAAACTCCATCAAGCAGACTGGATGCCATGACATCATATATAAAAACCTGTTATAAAATATCTGATTTTATTTTCGGAAGATTTTCAGAAAAGTTGAAAATTATTGTCAATGTCATGATCCATGAATGGCAGATGGCGCCTCTGGCCCCCTGTTTTGGTGATGAGTTTCATGGGGTATCCGAGGAGGAGGTGAATTCCACCTTTCATGACCTGGACAGCGAGTCTGTATCGCAGATAAAAAAATATCTGAAGGGAGTCTGCTTCCTTCCGGCCGGAAGCCATGATTTTTTCTTTTACAACACGCGGAAATTTTTCACTTCGGAAGAATTGAAACAACGGAATATGATACGAAAAGAGCTCTTCCGAGAACAAAAGAAATACCATTTTCCCCGGACATGTTCCGGAATGGAAAGCTTTCTGACACATCACGGCCTGCGGCTTCTCGATTTTCCCGTCCGGGATTATCTTCGCGATGGTAACTTCATCGATGCCGGCTGCTGTTTCGGAGATTCCGCGCTCGTCTTTCTCAAACACTACGCCCCCGGGAAAGTGTACTCCTTTGAACCATCGGAAAGCAATCGCAACGTGTGCAAAAAATATCTGAAACGCAACAAGATCAATCCCGAAAAAATAGAGCTCGTTCCCCTGGGACTGGGAGCAGAAAACGAAACGATCTTTTTTCATGAGACTCCAGGGGAAAGCAATTCTCTCCTGACACATGCGGAAAACGGCATACCGATCACAGTCAAGACGCTGGACACATTCTGTACAGAACGCAACCTCTCCCGGGTAAAGTTGATCAAAGCTGACATCGAGGGCATGGGTATGGATATGCTCCACGGAGCGGAAAAAGTAATCAGAGAAAACCGGCCGGTCATGAGCCTGAGCATCTATCACAATAAAAAGGAACTCTTCGGGATCTATCAAACTTTGCAGAAATGGAATCTCAACTATCACTATATGGTACGAATGCTGGCATGGCCCCTTCCCGGCTTTGCGGAATTGTCACTGCTCGCCTGGCCGGCGGAGCTGGAAAGCAAATGAAAACAATCCCCTTACAGCAAAACAACTATTGACTTTTTTCTCATGGGAACTATATTGTTTTCAGGAGGATGAAATCATGTGGAAAATTCTTGCAGCAGTTCTTCTGACCGGGTGTGTGGCGATGGGAGGTGGCAACACCACCTACCGCGACGCCTCCGGCAAATACTCCGGCAGTGCGACGACCAGCGGAAACCGCACCACCTACCGCAACGCCTCCGGCAGATACTCCGGCAGTGCGACGACCAGCGGGAACCGCACCACCTACCGCGACGCCTCCGGCAGATACTCCGGCAGCGCGACAACCAGCGGGAACCGCACCGTCTTTCGCGATGCCTCCGGCAAGTATGTCGGCAGTGCGACGACCAGTGGGAACCGCACCGTCTACCGCGACGCTTCCGGGAAATACTCCGGCAGCGCGACAACCAGCGGGAACCGCACCACCTATCGCGACGCTTCCGGCAAGTACTCCGGCTCCTCTTCCAGATAGTTCCGGCCTGGAACCGGACTACCGCAGGAACACCGCCAGCACCGCCGCGACCGCAATCAGCGTCGTCACCAGCCACTGCCAGTCGATTTTCCGCTGGCGGTGTTCGGCGTGATGCTGTTCGACGCTCTGGGCGAGCACCCGGACCTCGGCCAGCAGTCCCGGTTTGCCGTTGCCGTAGATCGCCTCGTGAATGCGCCAAAGGGTTTTGTTGTTCTCCGTCGTCAGCGACTCCAGCGCCGTCATGCGCTCATTGATGCTCGGCATCTGCCACCTCCTTCTCCTTCCAGGCCGCCGTTCCGAAGGTGCGAAGCAAGAGATAGAAACACTCCGCCCGCACCATCGCCAGGTAGCGCAGCGGATGGTACCAGCCGTAGCTCCGCTTCGCCGTGCGGACGATGTTCTCCCGGAATCGCCGATCGGCCGCCTCGCGCTCCGACGCGTTGCCCCCTTCGAAATACTCCACATCGTGAATCATCGCCGCCGCCTCCGCAAACGGCGAAAGCGCGGTCAACAGTTCCCGCATGATTTCCGGCATCCAGTCCGCGCCGATGCCGTTGCAGATCTCCTGCAGTTCCGCAGGCGTGTAGGAATCCAGTTTCGAACGGCCGCACAGCTGCAATTGTTCCGCCTCGCGCCGGAGGGCGACAATCTCTCCGACGGTGTAGGCGGATGAATTTTCCCCACTCTTTTCTCCCATGAAATCGTTCCTTTCCGGTCCTTACGGAATCCGGTCGACGCGGCGCCCGCCGCATCGCCTTCCGTTTCAGTAGGGAATTTTGTCAATTCCCGGCCGGAAAATTTCCGCGGAACAGCAGAAAAAAGGGCAAAAAAAAATCCGCTCCCGACAGCCGCGCCGGAAGAACGGCGCAGACCGGGAAGCGGCCCGGCGGAAAAACCGGGTTACAGTTTCAGATCATCCAGCGCGTCCCAGCAGGAGGGGCCGGCCGCAGGCGGTTCGCAGCCGCAGACGGTGCGGTTGCGGTTGGCGCCGCAGACCGGACACAGCCCCCGGCAGTCGTCGGAGCAGAGCAGCGTCATCGGCAGAGCGAGCAGCATTTCCGACCGGATGTCCTCGGAAATATCCATCTCCTCCTCGTCGCCGATTTCGAGAAAGAGACAGATGTTGTCGGCGCTGACCTCCTCCTCAACCGGCTCGAGACAGCGGCCGCAGAGACCGGAAAGCCGGGTCGCAACCTTCCCTTCTACCAGCGCACCGCCGGAAACCGATTTGACCACGAGATCGTAGGAGACCGGCGCACACACCGTCAGCAGATCAGAGGGCTCGACTTCCAGAAATTCCGCCGGCTCGCTGCCGACCAGTTCGATCGGCTCCTTCTCGAGCCGGGCAACGGAGAAGCGAATCATTTTCTCCCCTCCTTCGCGGCAAGTTTCGCCTCGATGGCGTCGGCGACGACGGCGGGGACGTAGTGGCGGAAATCCCCGTGCAGAGCGGCGACCTCCTTCACCAGCCGCGAAGCGACAAACGAGTTGTTGAGCGTCGGCATCATGAAGATGGTTTCGCACTGCGGGCGGAGACTGCGGTTCATCAACGCCATCTGCAGTTCGTATTCGAAGTCGGAGAAGGCGCGGAGTCCGCGGAGCACCGCCTGCGCCTGATATTCCACGATCGCATCGACCAGCAGGCCGCGGAATGCAACCACCCGCACATGGGGCAGATCGGCACAGCTCTTCTCGATAAGCTCCTTGCGCTCCTCCAGCGTGAACATCGGCGTCTTTTCGGAATTTACGGCCACCGCGACGATCACCTGATCGAAAAGCAGCCCGGCACGGACCACCAGATCCAGATGGCCGTTGGTGAACGGATCGAACGATCCGGGATAGAGTACGGTTTTCATCGCGTTTCCCTGTTGACGGAAGATTGATTTCAGTGTATCTTAATATAGTGACCAAATGGAGTAATTTCAATACCGGAGCATTCGGGAGTTGAACGATATCTTAAATTTCAGCATGGCCGGGAGCTCCCCGGCTCTGCAGGGGGAACGGCGCCGGCTGGTGCTGGGTATCGGCGTATTCGACGGCGTCCACCTCGGCCACCGCAGAATCATCGAAGAGGTGGTCAAGCTGGCAGAACGCAGCGGCGCGGTGCCGACCGCCCTCACCTTCGACCCGCATCCGCGGGCGGTGCTCCGCCCGGAGGAGCCGCCGGCGCTGCTGGTGCCGCTCACCGAACGGGTCCGGCTGCTGCGGGAGGCGGGGGCCGCCCAGGTGTGGGTCATCCGCTTCTCGCCTGAATTCGCCGCGCTGGAACCGGAGGATTTTCTCGCCCGCATGCTGGAGTGCCCCGAATTCGAACTCTGCGGCATCTGCGTCGGCGAAAGCTGGCGCTTCGGCCGCGGCGGCCGGGGCAACCGGGAGCTGCTCGACGACTATGCGCGGCGGCGGAAAATCGACTTCATCGCCTGCCCGGAGGTCCGGCTGAACGGCGAAGTGATCAGTTCAAGCGCAATCCGGCGCGCAATCGCCTCCGGGCGGCTCGACGCGGCCGAAGCGATGCTCGGCCGCCCCTACCGGCTGGTCGGCAAGGTGGAGTACGGCTACGGCGCGGCGACCAGCCGGCTGGACTGCCCGACGGCGAACGTCTCCTTTTCGGCGGGCGTCCTGCCGCCGGACGGGGTCTACGCGGCGGCGGCGATCCGCGACGGCAAAGCGTATCCGGCGGCGGTCAACATCGGATTTGCGCCGACGTTCGGCTGGAAGCAGGCGGTGCGGCGGCTGGAGGTTCACCTGCTCGACTTCTCCGGCAATCTTTACGGTTCGGAGCTGGGGGTGGAATTTCTCAGCCATCTGCGGGAAGAGCGCAGTTTCTCCTCCCCCGAGGAGCTCAAACATCAAATCGGCCGGGACATCGCCCGCATCCGCGATTTCTTCGCCCGGCGTTACCATCAACCGGAGGAATGACACGATGACGACGGAAAACCGGCGCTTTCTCGCAAGCGACCTTTCGCAGGAACTCGGGTTGCCGCGCAGCACCATCAATGACTGGCTGACGCGCTATGCGGAATATCTCGAATCCGAAAACCGGGGCAAACGCCGGTTCTATTCGGAAAAATCCCTCCAGATCCTGCGTGAAATCGCCGAGTTGCGCAACGCCGGCAACAGCTCGTTCGAGATCGAACAGCAGCTCGCCGCCCGGTACGGCATCCGTCCGGAGGTGGCTCATCCGGAGGAAGCGGAAGCCGCCGCACAGGAGGAGTCCGCCTCTCCGGCCGCGTCCCCGGCGGAGAATCCGGCCGCCGCGGACGGCGAGGGCGAGACACTGCCGATGCTCCGCCCGGCCTTCGACGAAATGAGTTCGCAGTTCACCCGGGAGTTCACCGCGCTGGCCGCGAAATTCGAGGAGCTGGAGCGCGAACGGCGCCGGATGCTGCGCCGGATGTGGGGCGCCGGGCTGGCGATCATGGCCGCCGCCCTGCTCCTGCTTCTGCTGCTCGGCGCGGCGCTGTGGACCCTGCACGGGAAGTTCGAGCGGAGCAAGGCGGAAAACGCCGCCGCAGTGGCAAGCCTGACCCGGGGCGGCGAGAAGCTCTCCGGCCAGATGGAGACCATGCGGGCCGAACAACGGCGGGAGACGGAGAAGCTCGGCGTCATGCTGGACCAATCCCGCGCCGACTTCCAGCGGAACGCCGAACGGCTCGGCAGTGAACTGGCGGAACAGCGCAAAGGCTTCGAGCGCCGCATTGCGGAACTCTCGGCGGATGCCGAAAAGAAACTTCAGGCGGAGACGCTCCGGCTCAAGGAGGAGTTCGCCCGGAAACAGCAGCAGGAGCTGCGTGAACAGGCCGCCGCCTACGAGAAAAAGATCAGCGAGGCGAAAGCCGGCATCTCCGCGGCGAAGGATGACGCCGACCGCGCCCGCAAAGAGAGCGGAGAACTCCGCCGCCGTCTGGAGGAGCTGGAGAAATCCCGGCCGGTTGAAGAGAAAAATTCCGGAGTGCAGAAATGATTGCGGGAATCGGGACCGACATCGTCGAAATCCAGCGGGTGAACGCGTCACTGCAGCGCTTCGGCAGCGCCTTCCGGAACCGGGTTTTCACCCCCGCGGAACAGGAGGAGGCGCGCCGCCGCAACGAAGCGCCCTCCTTTTACGCCGGCCGCTGGGCGGCCAAAGAGGCTGCGGCGAAAGCGCTCGGCTGCGGCATCGGTGAACAGTGCGCCTTCACCGAAATCGAAGTGCTCTCCGGCGACCACGGCGCGCCGCAACTCACCTTCACCGGACACGCCGCGGAAACCGCCGCCCGGCTCGGAGTGAAACGGTGTCACATCTCCATCAGCCACGAACGGGCTTACGCGGTGGCGTTCGTGACGCTGGAGTGATGTACCCGGACAGCACGATGCGCATTTTACACATCGAATCGTCAACTTTCTCCATTTCAGAAATCCATTTTTGCGCCTATATTACAACCAGGACACCCAAAAGAGGGAGGGACAAAAATGAATTCGACGCCACTTGCGCCGCTGCGTGCGCCGGCCGTGCCGCTGATTGTGCACGATCCTTATTTCAGCATCTGGAGCTTTCAAGACGAGTTGACCCGGGAGTGGCCGCACCACTGGACCGGTTCCAGCTACGGAATCAGCGGTCTCCTGCGCATCGACGGCAAGTGCCGGAACTTCTGCGGGCGTAACGCTTTCGCTCCGGCGATGGAACAGCGCTCCGTGGAGATCCTCCCCACCCGGACCATCTACCGCTTCGAGGCGGAGGGGGTGGAGCTGGAGCTCACCTTCCTCACCCCGGCTCTGCCGCACCGGCTCGACGTGCTGTCGCGGCCGCTCACCTATGTGATCTTCCGCCTCGCCTCAACCGACGGGAAACCGCACAAGGCGGAACTCTGCTTCGACTGCGGCGCGGAACTCTGCGTCAATCTGCCGACGGAAAAGATCGTCTGGGGCAGAGCGCACTCCTCCCGGTTCGAACTGCTCTATGCGGCCTCCACCAATCAGCGGCCGCTGACCATTGCGGGCGACGATCTGCGGATCAACTGGGGGAAGAGCTGTCTTGTCATTCCGGCCCCTGCGGAGGAGACTGCGATCGCGCCGAGCTGGCCGTTGCGCACGACCTTTGCGAAAACCGGAGAACTCCCGGAGGCGGACGATATCGAATTCCCGATCGAGGCCCGACTGAAATATCAGACGCTGGCGGCGAAACTGACCTTCGACCTTCCGGCAGAGGGAGCGCAGGAACGGTTCGTGGCGGTCGCCTATGACGACCCCTCCCCCATCGAATATCTCGGGCAGAAACTCCGCCCGTACTGGCGGGAATCGTTCGCCGGATTCCGCGAGATGGTGGAAGCGGCGCTGGAAGAGTTCTCCACACTTCGCGAGGAGTGCATCCGCTACGACCGGATGCTGATGGAGGACGCCCGGAAGTGCGGCGGCGAAAAGTACGCCCGGCTCTGCGCGCTCGCCTTCCGTCAGGCGATCGCGGCTCACAAACTTGCGGCTGACTTCGACGGCAGTGCGCTCTTCTTCTCGAAGGAGAACTACTCCAACGGCTGCATTGCGACGGTGGATGTGACCTATCCTTCGGCGCCGCTCTTTCTGCTGACCGCTCCGGAGCTGGTCAAAGGGATGCTCCGGCCGATTCTGCGCTATGCGGAGAGCCGCCGCTGGAAGTTCCCCTTCGCCCCGCACGACCTCGGAACCTACCCTCTCGCCAACGGCCAGGTCTACGGCGGCGGCGAAGAGACCGAGGAGAACCAGATGCCGGTGGAGGAGAGTGGCAACATGCTGCTGCTCGCCGGTGCGCTGGTGGAATTCACCGGGGAGACCGCCTTCGCCGCGGCGCACGAAGCGACGCTTCGCAAGTGGGCGGAGTATCTGCTCGACAAGGGATATGATCCGGAAAATCAGCTCTGCACCGACGACTTCGCCGGTCATCTTGCGCACAACACCAACCTTTCGCTGAAGGCGATTCTCGCCCTCGGCGCCTACAGCCGGATCGCCGCGGCGCTCGGCCATGCGGAAGAGGCGGAAAAATTCCGCAGCTCCGCCGCGGCCGCCGCCCGGAAATGGGTGGTCGATGCCGCAGATTCGGATCACTACCGGCTCGCCTTCGACCAGCCCGGCAGCTGGAGCCAGAAGTACAATCTGGTCTGGGACCGGCTCCTCAACCTGAATCTGTTCCCGAAGGAGGTGGCGGAAAAAGAGCTCGCCTTCTACCGCACCCGCCAGAACCGCTACGGACTGCCGCTGGACAACCGCCGCACCTACACCAAGCTCGACTGGATTCTGTGGAGTGCGACGCTGACCGGAAAAGCGGAGGATTTCGCCGCGCTGCTCGACCCGGTCTACCTCTGGCTCAATGAAACGCCGACCCGGGTGCCGCTCACCGACTGGTACGAAACCACCGACGGCAAGAAGGTCGGCTTCCAGGCCCGGTCGGTGGTAGGAGGGGTGTTCCTGCGGATGATGTCCGAACCGGAACTCCGGAAAAAGTATCTCACCCTGTAAGCGACGGAACTTCAGCGTGCCCCGCAGATGTTGCGGGGCACGTTTTTTTTCGCCTTCCCCCCGCGACAGTTCCGCACACTCGGCAGCCGATAGCGAAAAATTGTCGCCTCCGACAGAAATTTTCTGGCAAAAGTGCCGGTCATGTGATATAGTATGACGATTTTTTCTGTCGGATTACAAAAAACGGGGCGGCCGGCGAACCGGCCCATGTTCAATCAGCATAAGGTGCGACACGAGAAATGATTTCCGCGAGCGACATTTCGATGCGTTTCGGGCAGCAGACGCTGTTCGAAAACGTCTCCGTCAAATTCAACCCGGGCTGCCGCTACGGCCTGATCGGAGCCAACGGCTCCGGCAAGTCCACATTCATGAAGATCCTCACCGGCCAGCAGCAGCCGACCACCGGCTCCATCGCAGTCGACAAGGAGTGCCGGATCGGCTTCCTCAAGCAGAACCACTACGATTATGAGGAGGTTCCGATTCTCGACGTGGTCTGCATGGGCAACGAAAAACTCTGGAGCATCCACCGCGAACGGGAGTACCTCTACAGCAAGGCGGACCTCACCCCTGAAGAGGAGGAGCGCGCCAACGACATCGAAGGGCTCTTCGCCGACGCCGGCGGCTACACCATGGAGTCCGACGCCGCAAAACTGCTCGCCGGGCTCGGCATCGCCGAGGAGTTCCACACCCAGCCCCTCTCGACCCTCACCGGCGGCTTCAAGCTGCGGGTCCTGCTGGCCCAGGTGCTCTTCGACAATCCGGACATCCTGCTGCTCGACGAACCGACCAACCACCTCGACATGAACAGCATCGACTGGCTCTGCAACATGCTGCGCAGCCATGAGGGCACCGTGGTGGTGATCTCCCACAACCGCTACTTCCTCAACGAGGTGTGCACCCACATCGCCGACCTCGACTATCAGGAAATCCGCCTCTTCACCGGCAACTACGACGCCTTCATGACCGCCAACGCGATCGCGCTCGAGAACATCCGCCGCGAAAACCAGAAGAAGGAGAACCGGATCAGCGAACTCAAGGAGTTCATCAACCGCTTCGGCGCCAACGCCTCCAAGGCGCGGCAGGCGACCAGCCGCCAGAAGGAGCTGGAGAAGATTCAGCTCGAAGAGATCAAACCCTCCAGCCGGGTTTCCCCCTTCATCCGCTTCCGTTCCGAAGTCCGGCTCGGCGAGCGGGTCATCGAAGGAACTGATCTGGCCAAAGTCTACGACCGGCCGCTCTTCGAACACCTCAACCTCACCATCGGCAACGAGGAGAAGGTCGCCATCATCGGCACCAACGGCGCCGGCAAGACCACGCTGCTCAAAACCCTGCTCAAACGGATCGAGCCGTGCAGCGGCGACGTCGTCCACGGCGAGACGGTCAAGCTGAGCTATTTCCCGCAGGATGCCGCCGAAGTGCTCAATATGGAGGAGCGGGCGATCGACTGGCTCGCCCGGTTCGCCCCCGAACGCGGCCTCACCGAAATGGAACTTCGCTCCTACCTCGGCAAAATGCTCTTCAGCGGCGATGAAGTCTACAAGCCGGTGCAGGTGCTCTCCGGAGGAGAAAAGGCGCGGCTGATCCTGGCGAAGATGATGCTCGAAGCGGGCAATGTCCTCGCGCTGGACGAGCCGACCAACCACCTCGACCTCGAATCGATCGAAGCGTTGAACTACGCGCTGACCCTCTACCCGAACACGGTGATCTTCGTCAGCCATGACCGGGAGTTCGTCGGCAGTCTGGCCACGCGGATCATCGAGATCAGCGACGGTGTCGTCACCGACTATCCGGGAACCCTCGCGGAATACGAGGAGTTCAAACGGCGGCGCGCCCGGAAGAAATGAGGCGTCCCCCGGCAGGAGAACGGAGAAAATCGGCTTTTCCTCCGTTCTCCGCCTTGCTTTTTTTTCCACCGGGAACTATACTAATAGGCTGAAACAGTTTCTTCTAACCAGATCAGGAAGATTGAATATGGATTACCTTGTCAGTGAAAAGAGCGGCGCCGCCATCCAGCAGGCGATTGAACGCGCCGCACAGGCCGGCGGCGGCCGGGTGGTGCTTGAGCCGGGCGTCTACCTCTCCGGCACGCTCTATCTGCGCAGCAACATCGAACTGCACATTCCGGCGGGAGCAAAGATTCTCGGGGAATCGACGCCGGAGCGTTACGACGACTTCCGCCACCCCGGCTTCGACGCTGTCGCGCCGGAAGGGAGCCGCAAGTGTCTCATCGCCGCCGCGGAGTGCGAAAACATCTCCATCACCGGCGGCGGAGAGATCGACGGAAACGGCCCGCTGTTCTACGACCGCAACGTGCCGCCGGGGAAATTCTTTGCCAAGCCGCCGCACCCGCGTCCGCGGATGGTGCAGCTCTACCGCTGCCGGAATGTGTTCATCGACGGCGTATCGTTCCTCGACTCGCCGGGGTGGAGCTTCTGGCTGATCGCCTGTGAAGATGTCCACATCAGCCGGATCCGGATCATCGGCTGTCAGCAGATGATCAACAACGACGGCATCGACATCGACAGCTGCCGCCGGGTGACGGTGAGCGACAGCTTTTTCCGCACCGGCGACGACTGCCTGATTCTGCGGGCCATCCGCCGCTCGCCGGAGGAGCCTTCGATCTGCGAGGAGGTCACCGTGACCAACTGCGTGCTCGACAGCGCCTGCCAGGGAATCCGGATCGGCTGCCCGAGCGACGATACCATCCGTCACTGCACCTTCAGCAACATCGTCTTCCGCGGGAAAGGGAACGGAATCGTCAGCGTCCATCCCTACCGCTATCTGCGCAAAGAGTGCTGCGGCTATCTGCAGGTGAGCGATCTGTGCTTTGAAAATTTCGACATCGTCTCCGGAGGAGCTCCTGTCGTAATCCTCTGCGAGGGGGCAATCCGGCTGCGGGGGCTGGAACGGCTCACCTTCCGCAACTTCCGCGTCCGAGCCAGACGCCCCTTCCAGCTGGAAGGGAATGCAGCCACGACGCTCAGCGACCTGCGCTTCTCCGGCATCTCCGGAACGATCGAAGGGGATGTGCCGTTCATCGCCCGGCATGTGTCGCGGTTGAATCTGAACGAAATCGAACTTTCCGGCAATACGGGGGAACTCCCCCCGTTCGAACGCCCGGAGAGCGACTCCTGGGAGTCGAAATTCTGAAAAAAAGCCCCCCGGAACAGCGCGGTACGGAACATCTCCGTACCGCGTTTTTTCTTGCTGTCGCTGGAACGGCCAAGCCCGGAAAAATTTTTTTTGTACAGCAAAAATTGCGAATAAACCCGCGCCGTCTGTATACAAAATTGTGACAATCTGTATACATCGCCTATAATGAAAGGAGTAATCACAGGAGCTCGTCATGCTGTTGAAGGAGTGCTCAAACGTCGCGACAGCAGCGGTCTCTACCTCAAAACGGCCTTCCATGAGTATTTCGCCACCGCTTTCTACATCGACAGGCCGAGCGGACGTTTCCCGGCCTGTCCGCCTTCTCTTTGAATTGCCCTCGCGCGCCGGCCAGTTCCCGGAGAAATTCCCCATTCCGGGCAGAAAATCAGATTTGCCG
>NZ_DBEXAY010000004.1:0-12860 GCF_048170485.1 Victivallis sp.
TACGCGAGTTGGGTTCAGAACGTCGTGAGACAGTTCGGTCCTTATCCTCCGCAGGCGCAGGATATTTGATGGGATCATTCCTTAGTACGAGAGGACCGGGAATGACTGACCTCTGGTGTTCCGGTTGTGGCGTCAGCTGCACTGCCGGGTAGCTATGTCGGGAACGGATAAGCGCTGAAAGCATCTAAGCGCCAAGCCCACCCAAAGACGAGATATCCCTCCCCGCAAGGGGCTCAAGGCCGGTCGAAGACTACGACCTCGATAGGATGGAGGTGTAAGTACAGCAATGTATTCAGCTTACCATTACTAATCGGCCGTGAGGCTTAACCACCTTTTTTCTTATCGCTTCCCAAAAGCCATAAGAAAAAAGCCTGTCTCAACTGAGTCTTCTTTCAGACTTCGCTTCAACATTTTCTTTCTTTGTATTTTTTTCCGGGGCTTATAGCGGAGTAGAAACACACGTTCCCTTCCCGAACACGGTAGTTAAGGACTCCAGCGGCGATGGTACTGTACATTTGACTATGGGAGAGTAGCACGGTGCCGGAATTTTTCTTACCTCCAGTTGCTTCGCACACAACTGGAGGTTTTTTTATGCCCGGATTCCGGTAGATTGGCCGGAGAAGACAGGCCAAGTGCGGCGCAGAAGAAGGCTCGCAGCAGACCGGGGGACAGGCAGTTTACCGGGAGGAAGAAGGCTCTTTTCTACGGTACAGACAGGAAAATACGCCACTCAGAGGTGGAAGAAGCTCTTTACCCCATCGAGAATCATCCCCGCCGCGATCGCCGAGAGAAACAGCCCCGTCAGGCGGGTGATGATGGCGATGCCGCGCCGGCGGAGCAGCCGTTCGGCGCGCGTGCCGAGCAGCAGAAGGCCGGCAAGCAGTGCGGTGGCAAACCCCAGCGCGGCAAGGTTGGAGACCGTCATCCAGAGTCCGTGATTCTCCAGACCGATCACGATCAGCCCGGCCGCGGTGCCCGGACCGACCGCCATGGGGATGGCGATCGGAACGACTGCGATGTCGTGCCCGGGATCGTCGCCGTTGTCATCCGCCGCGCCGGCTTTCCCCCAGATCAGCGAAATCGCGCACACCATGAGGATGACGCCGCCGCCGATCCGGAACACATCGATGTTGATGCCGAAGAGCGAGAAGATCACACTTCCTCCGAAAAAGAGCGTGACACCGGCGACGATGACCGTTATCATCGCCCGGAGCACGAGCATACGCCGTTCCCGCTCCGTCCAGCGCGGAGTCATCGCCAGAAAGGTGGAGAGCACTGCAAACGGATTCAGCAAAATCAGAATCTGTATGGAAGTAAAGAGTGTGGCGGTCATCTGTTTTTTCTCCTTAATTTACTTTCTTTGTTTGATATTTTAAATGATGTTCGTTATATTATACAGCGGAAGGTGGAAAATACAAGCCGGAAATTTAATATATTCTACAAAAAGTATAGTATAATGAATATGGAAAGAAAGATTCCGGATCCTCCGGCATTGGGGAGCAACCTGCATCGGGAGCGGCGCAGGCAGCAGCTGTCGCTGGACGCGCTGGCGGCGGCGAGCGGGGTGTCGAAGGCGATGCTGTCGCAGATCGAGGCGGACAAGGTGAATCCGACGATTGCGACGATGTGGAAGATCGCCCACGCGCTGAACATCGACTTCGAAACGCTGCTGCGGGGTGAGGGGAAACGGTCGAAACGCTTCGAGGTCAACCGGCGGGAGAACATCACGTCGATTGCGGCGGAATCGGGGGCGGTGTTCGAGGTGCTTTCGCCGGTGAACATGGCGGAGGATCTGGAACTTTACCGATTGAAGCTGGCGCCGGGGTGCGTGCACCGGTCACTGGCGCACTCGCCGGGGACGGAGGAGTTTCTGACGGTGCTCTCCGGTTCCATCCGGGTGAAAGCCGGCGGGAACGAGGCGGAGCTGAGGACGGGGGATTTCATCCTTTTCGAAAGCGATGTAGAGCATGAGATCGGCAATCCGGGGGAGCTCCCGGCGGAGGTTTCGATGGTGGTGCGGTTTGCCGCGCAAACCGGCATGGGCAAAAAGTGAAAAAAAGCGGGAATTCCGGGGATTTTATTTGCAATTTCCGCTTCCGGTTGTTATGTTACCGGATATTTCGTTCAGAGTACAAGTATTTGACTGGAGGATATGAGAATGCAACTGGATCCGACCAATCTGCTCGACAGTCTGGAAGAGCACATGATGAAGACGGAAGAGGCGCTGGGAAGCAGCTTCTCCGCCATCCGTACCGGCAAGGCCTCCCCTGCGCTGGTGGAACATGTGACCGTGGAATATTACGGCACCCCCACCCGGCTCAAGGAGATCGCCGGGATCACCGCGCCGGAACCGCGTCTGCTGGTGATCCAGCCCTGGGATACGACCGCGGTTTCCGCCATTGAGAAGGCTCTGCTCGCCTCCAACATCGGCATCACGCCGATGAGCGACGGCCGAACCCTCAAGCTGCCGATTCCGGAGCTGAGCCAGGAGCGCCGTCAGGCGCTGGCGAAGCAGGCCAAGTCCGAGTGCGAAGAGGCGAAGGTCGCTCTGCGCAACATCCGCCGCGAAGGCAACGAAGCGGCCAAGAAGGCGCAGAAGGACGGCATCTACACCGAAGATGAACTCAAGAAGATGCTCGACGACATTCAGAAGCTGACCGACCGGTACATCACCACGCTCGACAAGCTTCTGGCGGCCAAAGAGAAGGAGCTCATGACCGTCTGATGTCCCGCTCCGGAACAACAGTTCGGAAAAGCGCCGCCGCCTGCGACAAGGGGCGGCGTTTTTTACGGAATCTCGCCTGGATTTCCATCGCGGCTCTGCTGCTGCGCCTCGGCGTTTCGGCGGAGCTCGCCGCAATCAACGGCGGGAACAACAGTGTGTTCTCCCCTTCGAAACTCAGCGATCTGGCCACCTACATGCAGCTGGCCCGCGACATGGCGGCGTTTCAATATTCGGGGGAGTTCTACTATCAGCCGTTCTATTACGCGGTCTTTCTGCCGGTGCTTTATCTCGTCTCCGGCGCATCGATCTGGTTTGTGATCGCGGTGCAGTCGCTGCTGGGCGCGGGCTGCTGCTGGTTCGCCGGACTCTCCGCCGCCCGTCTCTTCGGCCGGAATGCCGGCTACGCGGCGGCGGTCCTCACGGCGATCTCCACGCCGCTTCTGCTCTATACGCCGTTCCATCAGAACGAGACACTGCAGTCTTTCAACCTCACTCTGCTTTTCTATCTGGTGCTCCGGGCGATGGAGTGGAAACAGCTCCGGTTCTGGATCACCGCCGGCATCATGACCGGAATCGCGATCTTGACCCGCGGCAACATCTGGATTCTGATCCCCGGCATTGTGCTGCTGGGCGTGCTGGCCGGACGCCGCCGGGCCGTCTCCGGGCGCCGCATCGCCGCCGGACTGGGGGTGTTTGCCGGGCTGTTGATCGCGGTACAGCTGCCGTTCGCCATTCACAACACGCGGGTGACGGGGCGGCTCTCCGGGCCGAGCACCGCCGCCGACGCCGTGCTCGGGCTGGGCAACTCGCAGGAGGCTCCGCCCGGCGGCCGGGAACCCGGTCTGCCCGCCGGACCGATGGAGTACCCCGAGGCGTGGCACCGGATGATGGAGCTCTCCCGCTCCGGTGTGTCGGTGGCGGAACAGATGTTCGACTGGATGTGCCGGGAACCGGCGGCGTTCTTCGAACTGCAGTTCCGCAAACTTCTGCTCTTCTGGGATTACCGGGAGATTCCGAACAACGTGTCGCTCTACGGAGAAGGCGAAGCGAGCCGGATTCTCCAGGTGCTGGTGTTCGGCCGCAGTGGACTTCTGCTCGCTCTCGCCCTCGCCGGAATCGTGGTGCTGCTGCCCCGGCTGCGGCTTCGCGACTCCCTGCCGGTCTGGCTGTTGTTCTACTTCATCGCGGCCTACTGGGGGGCGACGGCGCTCTTTTACATCCTCTCCCGGTTCCGGGCGCCGATTCTGCCGCTGGCGGCGGTGGCGGGTGGAGCCTTTGCCGGCTGGATGATCCGCCGCTGGAAGAGCGCTCCGCAGGCGCGGAAACAGACGCTGCTGCTCGGCGGCGGCGCTCTGGTGGCCGCCTTCTGGCTGACCACCTCCGGCTATGAGTTCTACCGGCAGCAGTGCGAAGCGGCGGTGATGCGGCTGGTCCGGCCCGCCGGCACCCGGCTCGATCTCGGCGGCGGGAAGAGCGCTTGGTTCGATTACGGACCATTGACCTTCGGCGGCTGGCAGGAGCTGCCGCTCGAACCGGGGATGATGCTGGAAAAACGGTTCCCGCTCTCCCCCGCCCGGGCGGAACTGGAGTGGACGCTCCTCACTGTCACGCCCGGAAGGCTCGCCGTCAAAATCAACGGCGAGGATCAGCTGTTCGATCTGGACCGCCCCGGATTTTCCAAAGTGCGCATGCCGGTCTCCTGCACCGACGGGACCGTGCGGGTCGATCTGCTCGCGGTCTCCGGGGAACAGCGGCTGATCTGTGACGCACAGCGGAACTATCACCGTTCCCGCTGGAACGGCCGCCCGCTCGACGGCGAGTGGATCATGCGGCTCTATCCCCTTCCTGAAGAGGAGGCCGGAGGGGACGGAGAGGGGAGTTTCCCCGAAAACCGGACCCTGCCGGTTGAAAAATGACGGCGATACGTTATATTATATCATTTTCGTTCTTGTAAATCCGGGAGAGAGGCAGCTTTGGAGTTCATCGTCAAACCGCAGAATTTTCAACTTCCCGAGCCGTTGGCGCTCGATTGCGGAAGGACGCTCAAAGGGGTCAACATCCGTTATGAGACGGTCGGCACCCTGGCGCCGGACCGCTCCAACGCCATTCTCATCACCCATGCGCTCTCCGGAGACGCTCACGTCTGCGGACGGCACACGCCGGAGGATCCCAAACCCGGCTGGTGGGACGAGATGGTCGGCCCCGGCAAGGCGATCGATACGAACCGCTACTTCGTCATCTGCAGCAATGTGCTCGGCAGCTGTGCCGGTTCGACCGGACCGCGTTCGGTCAACCCCGACACGGGCAATCCCTACAACCTGGATTTCCCGGTGATCACCATCCGCGACATGGTTCGCGCCCAGCGCTACTTGATCGACTACCTCGGCATTGAGAAACTGCTCTCCGTCGTCGGCGGCTCCATGGGCGGCATGCAGGCGATGGAGTGGGCGATCAACTATCCGGACCGGCTGGACAGCGCCGTGCCGATCGCCACCACCAGCCAGCTGTCGCCGCAGAGCATCGCGTTCGACTGGGTCGGCCGCGAGGCGATCAAGTACGATCCGAACTGGAACAACGGCAACTATTCCGCCGACCACGTGCCGGACCGCGGCCTCGCCGCCGCCCGGATGCTCGCGCACATCACCTATCTCTCCGACGAGTCGATGAGCCTGAAATTCGGGCGTGATCTGCAGGATGCCGACTCCTACAGCTTCGATTTCCACCGCGACTTTGCCGTGGAGAGCTATCTCGAGCATCAGGGGCGCCGTTTCGTCGAGCGGTTCGACGCCAACAGCTACTTTTACATCACGCGGGCGATGGACTACTTCGATCTGGCCGCGCGGGCGGGCGGGGATCTTGCCAAAGCCTTTTCGACGGCGACGGCGGCGTTTCTGGTGGTTTCGTTCTCCAGCGACTGGCTCTTCCCGACCGTGGAGTCGCGCAAGATCGTCAACGCACTGCTCAAAAACCGGCTGAACGTCTCCTTCTGTGAAATCAAATCCGCCTACGGGCATGATGCATTTCTGCTTGAAGCGGATGTGCTGGGGCCGATGCTCCGGGATTTTCTGCACAACCGTCTGGAGGGCCTCCATGGTTGAATCTCTCTACGTGGATCTCAAACTGCGGCACGACCTCAAAATCATCGCCGACCTGGTGCAGCCGGGCCACCGGGTGCTCGACCTCGGCTGCGGCGACGGCAGTTTCCTCAAGATGCTCCGCGAAACCCGCGGCGCCGACATTCTCGGCATGGAGATCGAGCACAAACTGGTCGCGCAATGCATCGCCAACGGCGTGCCGGTGATTCAGAGCGACCTCAACGATGAGCTGGACTTCGCCGAAGAGAATTCGTTCGATCTGGTGATTCTTTCGCAGACGCTTCAGCAGGTGAAACGGCCGGACCGGCTGCTCCGGCGCATTGTCCGGGTCGGGCGCCGCGCCGCGGTCAGCTTCATCAACTTCGGCCATTTTCACTGCCGCCTTCAGCTGCTGTTCGCCGGCTCGATGCCGCGGACGACCCAGATCCCCTACCAGTGGTACAACACGCCGAACATCCACCTCGGCACCATCCGGGACTTTCAACGGCTCTGCAACCATCTGGAAATCCGCATCTACCAGGAGATTCCGGTGGGGATGACCTTCCCGCTGCTGACCACGTCGATGCCCAATCTCTTCGCGGTCGGGTGCGTGTTCGTGCTGGAGCGGAAATAGTCCGCCGAACTTGACAAAGTCCGGTTCCCGCGGTATTGTTATGGGACCGCACACAGGAGAACATTCAACCGGGAGGAGCCATGATTCAGGTGATCGAACGCTGCTTTACGATTCTGGCGAAAGTGGCGGAAGATCCACAGCGGGTCTGGTCCATCCGTGAAATGGCCGACCTGATCGGCGTCCAGCCCGCCACCTGCTTCCACATCGTCAACAGCATGGTCGAGCTCGGCTACATGGAACGGCTCGGCATGCGGCGCGGCTACCGGCTCGGCCCGGCGGTGAACGGCCTCTGCCACAACTTCGCCTACCGCCCGGAACTGGTCCGGCTGGCGGACTCCCCGATGCGGCAGTTCGTGCAGGAGCAGAAGGAGGGCGTCGTGCTCGCCGTGCTGAACGGCACCAAGCGCTATGTGATCTGCGAGGCGAAGCCGGATCTGCACCACAAACTGCAGGTCAACTACAATCCGACTGTGATCGAAGATGTCTATTATACTGCGACCGGACTGCTGTTGCTGGCACACTGCACCCGGCAGCAGCAGGAGAGGTTTCTCGCCGTCTCCGGCCTGCCGGGGGAGGCGCTCTGGCCGGCGGTGCGGACCCGGGGGGATTTTTTCCGCGAGCTGGAACGGATTGCGGAAAAACCGATGCTGATCCGGGACTGGCACCCGACGCTGGTGTCGGTGGCGTTCCCGGTGTTCGACCGGGGGGAGCGGTTCATCGCCGCCCTCGGGGGATACATCCCGGCCTACCGGTTCGAGGGGGAACACCGGGAGAATGTGCTGGCCGGACTCTACGGAATCACCCGGGTGATTCAGGAAAATCTTCCGGCCGACGGGGAGACACGCCCGGAAATCATGAAATTCATGTGAGATGACGAAAATATTTGGCGGAATGCCTTGCAATCTGGTCATGATAGATTTAGATTATACAATCAATGAGCCCAATGAGAGAGGAAAACGCATGCCGAATTTTCGCTTCGCCGTCCCGGCTCTGCTGGTGATGCTGAGCTGTTTTTTCACCGGTTGCACGACCATCGACAACAACTACCTGCGGCCGGAGGATTTCGCCGGTTATCTGACCCGCGCCGGCATCAAAGTGGACGGGGTCCGGCCATTGCTGCCCGACCCGTTCCGTGCGACCAGCGGATGCGGCATCATGGTGGATGGTTCCGAGATCGGCGTCTACAAATATGACCGCACGTCGCGCGTCCAGCGGAAGCGGCTGGAGCGCCTCGCCGAACAGGGCAGAACGTACATTCAGGGGATCCCGTATCCGATCGAGGTGCGCGGCTCCTTTATGATCATGGGGTTGGAGAAAAACAAGCAAAAACGGGCGATTCTGCGGGTTTTCGATACGTTCAAGTAATCGTCCAACAGAGGGAAGGGAGAGAGAATGGCAGGAAAGAAGTATGTGTACTCCTTCGGCGGCGGGAACTCTGAAGGCTCCGGCGCGATGAAGGAACTGCTCGGCGGAAAGGGCGCCAATCTGGCGGAGATGGCTTCGCTGGGGCTTCCGGTGCCCCCCGGATTCACCATCACCACCGAGTGCTGTGTGGATTATTTCAAGAACGGCAGCAAACTGCCTGCCGGCGTGGAGAAGCAGGTCAAGACCGCGCTCGCCGGGGTCGAAAAGCAGATGGGCATGAAGTTCGGCGACGCGAAGAATCCGCTGCTGGTCTCCTGCCGCTCCGGCGCGCGCAGTTCGATGCCGGGCATGATGGAAACCGTCCTCAACGTCGGACTTTCCACAAAAACCATTCCGGGGCTGATCGCCAAGACCGGCAATGAGCGGTTCGTCTACGACGCCTACCGGCGGCTGATCATGATGTACTCCGACGTGGTGATGGAGAAGGCCGAGGGGATCGAACCGGCCGAAGGCAAGGCGATCCGCAAACAGCTCGACGCGATGATGGAAGAGCTCAAGGCGAAAAAGGGTTACACCTCCGACACCGACCTTACCGTCGAGGATCTCAAGCTGCTCTGCGACAAGTTCAAGAAGCAGATCAAAACGACGCTTAATCGCGAATTCCCCGACGACGCGATGGAGCAGCTCTGGGGCGGCATCGGCGCGGTGCTCAAGAGCTGGAACGGCAAAAAGGCGGTCTCCTACCGCCGGATCGAGGGGATTCCCGACGACTGGGGAACCGCGGTCAACGTGCAGAGCATGGTGTTCGGCAACATGGGCGACACCTCGGCGACCGGCGTCGCCTTCACCCGCGACCCTGCGACCGGCGACAACAAGTTCTACGGCGAGTGGCTGATCAACGCGCAGGGCGAGGATGTGGTCGCCGGAACCCGCACCCCGAATCCGCTCAACCAGGATACCTGCAACGAGCAGAACAAGCACCTCAAGTCGATGGAGGAGCTCTACCCGGAACTCTACCGGCAGCTCTTCGACATCCGCAACACGCTTGAACAGCACTACCATGACATGCTCGACATCGAGTTCACCATCCAGGAGGGCAGACTCTACATGCTCCAGTGCCGCGTCGGCAAACGCACCGGCACCGCCGCGCTGAACATGGCGATGGATATGCTCAAGGAGAAGCTGATCGACGAGAAGACCGCCGTGATGCGGGTTTCGCCCGCGCAGCTCGATGAACTGCTTCACCCGATTCTCGACCCCAAGGCGGAGAAGAGCGCTCAGCTCATCGCCCGCGGCCTGCCCGCCGGTCCCGGCGGCGCGGTCGGCAGGATCGTCTTCCACAGCGAAGAGGCGGTCAAGGCCGCCGCGAAAGGCGAGGCGGTCGTCATGGTTCGCGAAGAGACCAACCCCGAGGACGTCGAGGGGATGCGCGCCGCGACCGGCATTCTGACCGCGCGCGGCGGCATGACCAGCCACGCGGCTCTGGTCTGCCGCGGCTGGGGCAAGTGCTGCATCGTCGGCGCCGGATGCCTCGAAATCAATGAGGTGGCCGGCACCATGAAGGTGGATGGCAAGGTCTACCGCGCCGGGGAGATCATCAGCCTCAACGGCACCCGCGGCTACGTCTACGCCGGGGCGGTGGCGACGATGGATTCGAGCGAGAATCCGAAGCTTCAGCACTTCATGAAGCTGGTGGATAAATACCGCCGGCTCGGCGTGCGTGCCAATGCCGACAATCCGGAGGATGCGAAGATCGCCCGCAATTTCGGCGCCGAGGGGATCGGCCTCTTCCGGACCGAACACATGTTCTACGGCAAGAACAGCGAAAAGCCGCTCTTCGCCCTGCGTAAAATGATTCTCAGTGCGACGCCGGAGGAGCGGCAGAAGGCGGTCAAGGAGCTGTTCCACTTCGTCAAGAAGGACATCAAGGGGACGCTGACCGCGATGCAGGGGCTGCCGGTGACCTTCCGTCTGCTCGACCCGCCGCTGCACGAATTTGTTCCGAGCGCCCGGGAGGCGCGTCAGGAACTGGCGAAAGCGCTCGGCATCAAGCTGATCGATATCGCCCGCCGCGCGGAGGGGCTGCATGAGACCAACCCGATGATGGGCCATCGCGGCGTCCGGCTCGGCATCACCTATCCGGAGATCTCCGAGATGCAGATGCGCGCCATCCTCGAAGCCGCCGCGGAACTGAACCGCGACGGGCACACCTGCAAGCCGGAGATCATGATCCCGGTCACCTGCGATGCGTCGGAGATCAAGTTCCAGAAGGAGATTCTCGCCCGCGTCGCCGCGGAGGTCGCGAAGAAGTTCAAGGTCCCGGCGGTCGAGTACAAGGTCGGCACGATGATCGAGATTCCGCGCGCCGCACTGCTGGCCGATCAGATGGCGGCCGAGGCGGACTTCTTCAGCTTCGGCACCAACGACCTCACCCAGATGACCTTCGGGTTCAGCCGCGACGACATCGGCGCCTTCCTCGGGGATTACCTCGACAAGAAACTGCTGGCGGCGGATCCCTTCCAGACGATCGATCAGGCGGGCGTCGGCAAATTGATCGATATCGCGGTGAAGGGGGGCCGTTCGGTCAAACCGAAGCTGAAGGTCGGCATCTGCGGCGAACAGGGCGGAGAGGCGAAGTCGGTCGAATTCTGCCACAAGGAGGGGCTTGATTACGTTTCGTGCAGTCCCTACCGGGTGCCGATCGCCCGTCTGGCGGCGGCGCAGGCCGCGATCCGTTGCGGGAAATAGGGCGTTCCGCCTGAAAAACGGTCCGGCCGGAGCGGAAGCGGCCGGTCGGACTGCTGTTCTACTCTGACTGCGGGGGGCCGGTGCGATGAGGTGTCCGAACTGCGACCAGGAGCTGGAGCGGGAATTCTACCGGAAGGTGGTGGTGTTCCGATGCCCGTCCTGCGGCGGCCGGATGCTGACCGTTTCCGGTCTGCGGAGTCTCTGTGCCAATCGCGCTTTCGTCGATCTCCTGTGGCGGACCGCGCGGACCGGATACGCGGAGTCAGGGCCGGACTGCGGTTCCTGTCACATGCCGATGCGCCGGGTCACGCTGCCGCTGTCGGGGAAGGCGCTGGAGCTGGATCTCTGCTGCACCTGCCAGACGGTCTGGTTCGATCCTGCCGAACTGGAGCGGATTCCTCTGCCGGAACCGGAGGCGGAGGAGGAGCTGCCGCCGAAGGCGCGGGAGCTCCTCGCCCTGCGGCAGATTCAGGTGGAGGAGGAGAGGATCAACCGGGAGTTCCGTCAACTCGATGGCGGAGAGCACGCTCCGGACGAGGGGTGGAAATATCTGGTCGGCCTGCTCGGGCTTCCGGTGGAGCTGGATGCGCCTGCCACCCGCCGTCTGCCGCTGATCACCTGGGGGATCTCCCTGCTCTGTCTTTTGGTGTTCTGCCTCAGTGTGCCGCATCTGCGCGAGACGATCGACAACTGGGGATTCATTCCGGCGGAGTGGGGGCGCCACGGCGGATTGACGCTGTTGAGTTCGATGTTCCTGCACAGCGGAATCTGGCACCTGGTCGGCAACCTCTATTTTCTGCTGATCTGCGGGGATAATGTCGAGGATGAATTCGGAAAGGGAAAGTATCTGCTTCTGCTGCTGGCTTCCGGGTTGTGTGCGTCGCTGCTGCATGCGCTCTTCGATCCGCGCTCGGATATTCCGTGTGTCGGCGCGAGCGGATTCATTTCCGGGGTGATCGCCTGTTACGCGGTCTGTTTCCCGCAGGTGCGGCTCTCCTTCATGCTGTTTTCCCGGAGTATATTCGGCGCGCTGATGGCGCGGCGCAACTGGTTTTCGATTCCGGCGTGGGGTGCATTCATGCTCTGGATTCTGCTGCAGATCGGGCTGGCGCTTCTGACCCGGTCCGCTGGAACGGGCGGCGGGGTCGCCTATCTCGCCCACATCGGCGGCGCCCTGCCGGGACTTCTCTGGGGATTCTACCATCGGTTCGCTCCGAAATCCGCCTCCTACGACAGCCGCGAGTACCGTTCCTGAGCGGGGGGCCGCCGCTTCCCGGATAATGTATGAGCCTTGCAAACGTTGCGAAGGCGGTATCAGGTAAAATGGTTGCGCAGGCGGTTGTAAGTAACATTTTTATCTGTAAGTGTTTGAAAAGAAATATACGCAAAATGCCGCCCACTATCTACAGGAGAAAGAGAAACCATGAAAGTGATTGCAATCAACGGGAGTCCCCGGAAAAACTGGAATACCGACACCCTTTTGAAGAATGTTCTTTCCGGCGCCGCATCTGCAGGGGCCGAGACGGAGATGGTCTATCTCTACGACCTGAATTTTCGCGGTTGCCGCAGCTGCATGATGTGCAAACAGCGCAAGGAGCCGCGGCCCGATTGCTGTGTAGTGCGCGATGATCTTGCCACGGTGTTGAAGCGGCTTCACGAAGCCGAGGTCGTGGTGCTGGGCAGTCCCATCTACTTCAGTGAAGTTTCCGGAGAAATGCGCTCCTTTTTGGAACGTTTTCTGTTTCAGTATTTGAACTACGATGATTACAGCAAACCGTTGAGTCCTGCGAAAAAAACGGCATGGATATTTACGATGAATATACCGGAGTCTCTGTTCGGAGAGTTCGGATACTCTGCGCTGTTTCAGCGATACGCAAACTGGATGAAACTCTACTTCGGCCACTGTGAGACGCTTCTTGCCACGGATACCATGCAGGTGAAAGACTACAGCTGCTACCACCTCGGCTGCTGGGACAGCGACGCCAAACGGCTTCGTCACGAGACCGTGTTTCCGGAGGAGTGCAAAAAAGCGTATGAACTGGGTGTGAAGCTGATGGAACCCTGAAGGGGGGCTTCCCGGGCGGAGCCATCAGAGCGCCGGATGTAAGCTGTGGATCCCGCGATCTGAGTGCCTCGGCCTGTTTCCCCTTTTCCGGTTAAAGCCTGGTCGCGATAACCAGTTGGGAAACAGGCCCTGTGCCGGTGCCTTTCTCTCATCGTTTTAAATATCTTTCTTTCTTAACCATGCCTGGAGCTTTGAAAAGAATCCGTGTTCTTCCATTTGTTTCTTATGCAAATGTCCACACAAAATCTC
>NZ_DBEXAY010000005.1:0-6888 GCF_048170485.1 Victivallis sp.
GCCCTCGCAATAAAAAACCTCGGAATCCCAGTATGGTTTTGATGATTCCGAACACCGGTTCGACTGTTTCTTTGCGCTTTTTGTAAACGGTGCGACCAGCTTGGGTTTTCAGGCGAAACGCCATTTTTTCCTTGACAGGAGCATCATCCGGCGGCGGAACGGGTTCCGCTTTTTTCAGCAAGTCTTCCACGGTACGATGATGGCTTTGCTTTTCCACCGCGCAGTATACCATCGGACCATCATCGTCCTCGACTTCAAGCACCGCCTTTTCGCAGAAATAGCCGGTATCAGCGCAAACCGTGTCGACTTCCCGGATTGCCGGATCGACACTTGCCGCCACCACTGGAAGTTCCTGTTTGTCATTGGCATGTGCGGTGACATATTGCCCCACGATCAACATGCTTCCTTCCGTGTCCACCGCCGCCTGAGCATTATACGCTTGCTCATAGTGTTTGCCGTTTCCAGCTTTCATGATTCGGCTTTCCTCATCGGTAAAGTTATACTGCATGTCATCCGGCGGCGTTTCAGACGGCGGCTGTGGATCCTTGCCACGGGGCTTTTTTCCCGCCTGGCGCTCAGTCTCCCGCTTCGCTTTTTTTGCCGCATACTCCCGTTCTTTTTCCCGCCGCGTCTCCTCATAGCGCTCTTCCATGGTCCGGCATGCACGCTCCAGCGCCGCTTTCCGATCTTCCCGCCGTTTGATCTCATCCGGTAATACCAGCCCGTCATCCAGCGGGGCACTATCCGCATCTTCCGCCTTTCTCACCAATTCCTCTATCTCCTGCTCCAGTTGGGCGATCATTTCTCCCGCGCGCTTATAACTTACCGCTGCATGCTTGCTCGCGTTGGCCTTGATTTTCGTTCCATCTATGCTGATTCCACCGATTTTCTTCAGATGACCCAGTTCGACACCCAGCAGCAAGACCTTCGTGAACACCTCCTTGAACGCTTCACGGTTCTTCAGCCGAAAAGCGCAGATCGTATCATGATCAGGATGCAGATCCCCTCCGCAAATATAACGCACCGCTATATCCGTGTAGGTCGCACGCTCGATCTCTCGCGACGAAAAACGCTTCGTTGCATAACAGTAAATCAGCAACGACAGCATCATTTGGGGCGGATATTGCGCACTCCCGCTACCACGCTCATTTATTCCAAAACCCTTTATTTCCAGCGCTTCCACTGCATCCACGATAAAATGCACCATGCTGTCTTCCGATATCCAGTCTCGCAAATCTGGCGGTAACATCATTGGCGTGTCTCGGTCCAATATCACAAATTTCGCTGCCATCATACACCTTTTTTTGACTGGTAATATATCATGCTTTTATGATTTTTCTCGCAGAACTTGCTTTTAAGTCCGACAGGCTGCGAGGCGAGAGGAAAAGATCGTAGTAATTTCGCGCGACGATTTCATCCGCCTCGCGCAATGTCACCCGGAGCTGCCAATCGCCGGAGCGGAGTCCGGCGGGAACCGTCAGGGCGACCGGCACGGAACTGCGGCTGTACGGTGCTATCGCCGGCAGCTTTTGCGTATGCAGGATGACCGCTTCGCGCGTGGTGCGGTGGAGGGCGAGTTCGAGTTGCGGCGCCCGGTATCTCCGGGAATTGCTGTTCACAAGTTCCAGACGCCAGCGGTAGTTCTCCCCGGTGAACAGGTTGCGGGGGAAAAGCGAGTTTTCATTCCGCAAAGCCGGGAAAAGCGGTTGCGTCCACAGCGTCGCCGCCGGATTGCCGCCGAACCACGGCGCGAAACCGCTGAAATTCGGGTCGAGCCGGAATATCTCATAGATGCGCCTTCCGTAGAGCGCCTGCGCCCACTCCGCGAAGCCGGGCGTCAGCGCCTCGAAAAGCGGCGCGCAGCCGATGAAACCGATCCCGTTCGGGCTGCCCCACGAACTGGGCTTGTTTACATAGTCGGCGTATTGCCCGATATCGCCGCGCCGGAAGTTGCGGTCCGTCACATGCGTCCCCCATGAGAAGCCGACCGTTTCCCACGCAACCAGCGGCCGCGACAGCCGCCCGGTTTCTCCGTAGATCCGCAGTTCGCCCTCATACTGGCGGGCCAGCAGTTCCGGCAGCCGGCTCCACGGCGAAGCCAGCCCGGCATACTCGTGGATGTCGATCACATCGGTTTTCAGGCGGTTCGTACCGTAGGAGTACCAACTGCCCATGCCGGAAAAGGAACAGGCCGGGCGTCCCGATTTATCCAGCGCGCGTACCGTGTCGTACTGGAGATCTAGCTGTCGGGCGATTCCCGGTTCCTGATGCTTGATCTCGTTGCCCAGCGACCACATGCAGACGGAGGGATGGTTGTAACTCGCCTTGACGAACTCGGCGATTTCGCGCAGGTTGTTCCGCTCGAACGCCTCGAAGTCGAGATTCGTGGTGAAGCTCCATGCCCATTCGTGGTAGATCATCATGCCGATTTCGTCCGCAATTTCCAATGCAAGGGGCAGGATCGGCATATGGGAGGTGCGGGTCATCACATAGCCCAGATTGCGGTAATCCAGCAGGATTCCGAGAATATTCCGCTCCTCCTGTGCTTCGTCCAGGCCGTTGCCGCCGAACTTGGAACCGATATTCTGGCCGAACAGGTAGATTTCTTCGCCGTTCAGGAAGAACTTTCCGTCTCTGGCTGTGAATTCCCGGTAGCCGAACCGGACCGCATCGCGGGAGAAGTCCCCTTCCGCATCCTTCACCTCACAGACCAGAAAGTACAAATAGGGATTCGTCGTCGACCACCTAACCGGATCGCTGAGCGGAAGTTCGACCGTGCCGGTGTTGACGCCCGGTTGCAGCGCGACGGCATGCCGCCGTGTTCCGACGAGTTTGCCGGCATCCTGCCGGATTGCGGGCGTAACGGAAAAGTCCAGTGCGGTTTTCACGGTTTCTCCGGTGTGGTTGAGGATCTTGTAATCGACCTCGACGGCACTTTTCGCCAACCGTGGCGTAACGAACAGTCCGGCGATTCGGATTTCCGGTTCCAGCGACAGCGTGACGTTCTGCCAGATGCCGCCCTTGATATCCTTTACGGACCACTGGGCGCCGTAGGCGTGGTGAATCTTTTCCGGATTCGCGGCGTGCCCCTGATCGGTGAACACCCGGATTGCGAGCGTATTGCGTCCGGGCCGCGCCGCATCGGTCACATCCAGCTCGAATGCGGTAAAGTCCCCGAGATGACGGCCGACTTCCCTGCCGTTCAGGAAGAGTGTCGCATCGCAGCCGATCACATCGAATTTCAGGATCACGCGGCGTTGCTTCAGCTCCGTGGCGGCGAGGTCGAATGTGGTGCGATACCAGCCTTTCACGTAAGGTTCGCGGAGATTCTGCTTTTCCGGGTACTTCAGATACCAGTTCAACGGAACCGCGATTTCAGCCCAGCCCGAATCGTCGAACTCCGGGCGCTCGATTTCCCGTTCCCGGTCGGCATCGGCGGGAAACGGCTTCACTGCAGTCTCCAGTTCGGAGATTTTCCACATTCCGTTCAGCGAACGCTGCACTTTCGTAGGCCCGGTTGCGGCGATGTCGATTGTGTCGGCCCGGCGGAACTTCCCGCGCGGAGGCAGATAGGGTGCCGGCGATACTTCGGCATCGGGACGTTCGCCGAGGTCGCGTACTGTGATCGAACGGACCTCGATCAGGCCGGAACTGTTTTGCAGACCGACCATGAGTTTCGCGGTCCGGGCATCTTCCGGGACCGACATCGGAATTGTGACTTCCCGCCAGTCGAAATCGCCGTGGTTCCACTGCCGGGGCGTGTCGGCGACAGTCTCCCGGTGACCGCTGCGGCAGCTCAGGATCAGCTTGATCCCGGTGAAATCCTGCGGCGGCCGCGTGACCTTTTCGGCCCGCAGCCGATAGACCAGCTCGATGTCGTGGCCCCGGTAGGGAATGATGTCGAATGTGCGCTGCGCCGTCAGGAAGCGGTTCGCCTCTTTTCCCGGCCTGATCTGGATTTCCAGTGTCCCCGCCGGAGTGAGGCGCGCACCGTCAGGAAGCGTCCACGCGGCGTCAAGCGGCACCGGGTGTTCCTCTCCGCGCGCAGCTAGGACACACAGCAGCAACACGGTGAAAAGCAGCCGCCTCATTCGTAAATCTCCGCCCAGACAAGTTCATGAATCACCTTGGTGGGAGGAAGCACTTCGACATGGCCGTCGAGCATGCAGAGCGCGGCGCGATTACCGTGCCGGTAGGCGAAGATGTTCCCCCAGACCGAAGGCGTGGTCACCGTCAGCCAGGCGAGGAGATTCTCCGCATAGCTTTTGCGGAACAGCCAGCCGAGCGTGTCCGCGAATTCCGGCACCTTCGACGGGCGTTTCACCCGCGTCACCTTGGGGGCAGTCTGGTTGTACTGATAGAACGGGTCGTGGTTGAGGCCATAGGAAAACGGAATTTCACACCCCTCGTTGTTCTTCACCTGAAACGCAAAGGTCGCATTCGGGCAGATCAGGCCGGGAGTGATCCGGTTGCTGTACATCAGGTTGCCGGGGCTGGCCGGGTCCGGCTTCGCCCCATCCAACAGTGCGCGGAAACCGGGATTTTTGAACCAGTGGTAGGAGTCCCCTCCCCACGGCACCCCGAAGTCGTCGTAAGTGCTGAAGTACATGCTCAAGGCCGTGCCGTACTGTTTGAGGATGCCGACGCATTTCGTCTGTCTGGCTTTTTCGCGCGCCTGATTCAATGCCGGCAGCAACATGCTCGCCAGCACCGCGATAATCGCAATTACCACGAGCAACTCGATCAATGTAAAACCGGCGATCACGATACGTTTTTTGCTGATGCTTTCGGGCAGATGATTCGTTTTCACTTCATACCTCCTGATGTGTTAGGGTCGTGTACTTTGACGGACGATATATTCAGACGGAGTCATGAAACTCCGTCCCGGTTCACAATTCGGGTAATCGATCAGCATCTCCACTGCTTTTTCCATCATCGCGGCCACATCGTAGCCGATGCAGGAAAGTTCGGGCTGCACCCATTCGGTGGCTTCGAGGTTGCCGACGCCGACCAGTTCCACGTCGTCCGGCACCCGGATTCCCTTCCGGGCCAGCCGGGACATCAGCCGTACCGCGGTTGCCGAACCGCTGACGATGAACGCGCCGGAGCCGGAAGTGCGTACAAATTCCGCCACTTCATCGGCGCAATCCGGCAGGCCGATGTGCCGGAACCGGTGTTCAACTGATTCGACTCCTGCCGCCTTGCAGACGGTCGTCAGCGGGCGGGAGTCGGTATGCAGAGAACAGATGTGGCCGATTTTCCGGTGCCGCCGGGCGAGATCGGCAACCGCCTGCCGGAATCCCGGTTCGTAATTCACTCCCACCGTCGCAAAAACCGGATCAGGCATGCAGTAGGTCACGACCGGAAACTTTTCCTGCCGGAGCGTTTCGTAGAATTCCGGGTCTTTCCGGAACGAACCGGGCTGGAAAAACACGCCGTCCACATTGCGTTCGTGCAGCAGCCGCAGCAGTGCGAGCTCCTTCTCTTCTCCCCATGGAGTCGGACAGGTCAGCACCTGATAACCGCGCGCCTGCGCCGCCGTGATCAGGTGAAACGCCAGCATCGAATAAGAGGGGTCGCGCAAGTCGCCGACCACCATCCCGAATGCGCCGCTTTTGCCGGTTTTCAAGGCTCGCGCCATATAGGAGGGCCGATAATTCAGCTCTCTCGCGACCGCGAAGACCCGGTCGCGCGTTTCGGCGGTCAGCTTTTTCGCCCGCGCCTTATGATTCAGCACCAGCGAGACCGTGGAAATGTCCACGTTGACTCGACAGGCGATATCCGCCAATGTAACCCGGTTGTTTCGTCCCATCAATCTGAAATCCCTGAAAAGTATTGGTCAAACGTTTGAATCATATTATACCAAACTTGGGGACAAAAGTCAAGAGCGGTAATGGAAAAATCTGGAAAATCGTCCGGTACCTGCCGGACCGGGCGGCGGAGCTTCTACGGATTCAGCCGCTTCAGCAGCCGGCGCGTACAGTAGAAGAAAGCTCCGACGGCAACCAGACCGCCCGCGAATCCGATGCGGGAAATGGAGGAGTAGATGCAGACGGCTCCGCCGAGCAGCGTTCCGCAGCCGATCCCGAGATTGAAGATGCCGGAGAAGATCGACATCACGACCGCCGTCGCTTCCTTCAAGTTTCAATTCCGCAGGGGTGAGTATCTTCACCTCCTGTTCCGGAGAAATTGCCAGATAACCACGATTCTTCAACCCGTCGATCGAGTCATTGTAAACGACATTTGCGGATTTGAGCACTCCCACGGGGCGCGAGGCTGGATCGAATGTGAAAAATCCGGCGTTGACAGCGGCTGCCGCATTGTGTTTTCGGGCCATGGAAGATACGGTTTCCCGCTTGCCGTTTTTACACACGCCGATCCCGTAACGAACCGGACTTTTTCCTCGGATGAGTGATATCATCAAAGGTTTACCAAAAAGTTCCTTGAAATAATATTGTTCGAATTTCAGGCTGTCGGCTTTCTGTTCGCTTGCAACTAGCCGTTCACGCCCCCAGGAAATTGTTGTTTCCTCGGTCGCCGTTCCGCCCCATGCACTTCCCGCCAGTAGCAACAGAAAAAGCAATGAATGCAGAATTTTCATGATTATCCTTTCTTTCAAGTTGTTTGTATAAGGTAAGCTTTTTTTATTCCGCTTTTGTTTTGTGTGGGTTTAATAACAGTTAAAAGTCTTGATTTGTTCGGAAAAAAGTGGAGAGTTAGCAAAGACGTAGAAAAACATGGTGCCATAGTAAGCGCCCAGCGTTTCGGTAGCGCACGCTTCCGCAAAAGCGTGGAAACTTGGGTTTAATCTGCATGCAAAGTCCAGTGGCCTTGCAAAGGTGGAATTTTCTGCAATATTACAACAGGAGGATCCGAGGAACATCAATC
>NZ_DBEXAY010000006.1:0-17251 GCF_048170485.1 Victivallis sp.
GCTATGATATGGAAAATTTCAACAGGAGCTTTTCATGAAGAAAAAATTTCTGGCGCTGGACATTGGCCAGGTCTGCCTCTCGATCCATCCCGAACGGTGCTTCGCCCGCCTCGGCTTCCGGAGCGCCGCCGAAGTGCCTCCGGAACTGCTGCGGCTCGGCGTCGAGGAGTTCGAATGCGGACGCCTCTCCGACGCGGAATTTCTCGCCGCCGCACGAAACCTGACCGGCACCTCCCTCTCCGATGCGGAACTCGCCGCCGCCCTCGCCGCCATCATCGGGGAACCTCTGCCCGGCATGAATGAACTTGTCGCTTCGCTACCCGCGCGCGGCATCCAGCCGGTCTTCTTCTCCGACACCTCGGCACTGCATCTTGCGGAAGTACGGCGGAAGTTCGCCGCCGCCGCCATGGTTCCGGAAGGGATCTACAGCTTTGAAGTCGGAGCACGCAAACCCGCCCGCGCCATGTTCGAAGCGTTCGAATCCCGGTTCGGCCGCCCCGTTCTCTACGTCGACGACCGCCCGGAACTGATCGCAGGCGCCGCACAGTTCGGCTGGAACGCGCTCCGCTTCACCGGCGCGGAGGCGCTGGAACGCGCCCTCTTCCCCGCCGGCTGATCCGGAACCCGCCGCTTCGCGCTTAGAGCCGTGCGGCCCGGTTGCGCAGCGCCAGATCGGCGAGAACCAGCGCCGTCATCGCTTCGACCACCGGCACCGCACGCGGCACCAGGCAGGGATCGTGACGGCCCAGCACTTCGACTTCGATCGCTTCGCCCGCCTTGTTGATCGTGCGCTGCTTCTTCGCAATCGAGGAGGTCGGCTTCATCGCCGCGCGGAAGGTGATGACGTCGCCGTTCGAAATACCGCCCAGGATGCCGCCGGCGTTGTTGGAACCGAATCCCTCCGGCAGAATCGGGTCGTTGTTCTCACTGCCGCGCCGCCCCGACGCGGCGAAACCGGCGCCGATTTCGATTCCCTTGATTCCGCCGATCGACAGAACGGCGTGCGCGAGCATCGCGTCGAGCTTGTCGAAGACCGGCTCGCCCCAGCCCGCCGGCACGCCGCGCGCTTCGCAGCAGATGATGCCGCCGACGCTGTCGCGCTCGCTCTGCGCGGCACGGATCGCCGCGACCATCTTCTCCGCCGCCACCGGGTCGGGGGAACGCACGATGTTGTTCTCCACCTCGTTCCAGTCGACCGTTTCGGCCCACACGCCGCCGATCATCATCGCGCAGGCGCGGACCGACACCCCCAGCGAAGCGAGAAACATCTTCGCCAGCGCTCCGGCGGCAACCCGCATCGAAGTCTCGCGCCCGGAGGAGCGGCCGCCCCCCCGGTAGTCGCGAATACCATACTTGCGGAAAAAGGTCAGATCCGCGTGGCCGGGGCGGAAAAGTTCCGCCAGTTTCCCGTAATCCTGGCTCCGCTGGTCGTTGTTGCGGATGATCATCCCGATGGGAGTCCCGGTGGAAACCCCCTCAAAGACGCCGGAAAGGATCTCCACCTTGTCCGCCTCGCGGCGCGCAGTGCTCACCCGGGACTGCCCCGGCCGCCGCCGGTCGAGATCACGCTGAATCAGCGCTTCGTCAATCCGGATTCCGGCGGGAACGCCGTCAACCACCACACCGAGCCCCGGCCCGTGCGATTCCCCGAAGGTGGTAACCCGGAAAAGTTCTCCAAAGGTATTGCCGCTCATAGTATATTCCACTCCTGTTCCAATTTTTCCGCCAGCGCCCCGGCCGCCGCCGGAGCGGGAATCTCCCGGTCCACCGGCCAGACCAGATCGGCGTATTTGAGGTAAAACGGTTCGCGTTCCCGGTTCAGTCGGCAGAACTCCGCGAACGGGTCGGCCGCTCCGGCCAGAAACGGCGGCAACCCGTTCCGCAGTACCCGTGCATAGGCAAGCTCCGGCTGAATCGCCAGATAGACCTGGAACCCCAGCGAACGCAACGCCTCCGGCTCGACGAAACGGTTGGCAGGCACACCGCCGCCGAGTGCGACAATCCGCGGCTCAGCCGCCTTTTTCGCCAATGCGCCGATCACCGCCGCTTCGAATTTGCGGAATTTCTCCGCGCCGAACTCCCGGAAGATTTCGCGCGTGGCGAGCTCCCGCCCGCTCTCCGCACGGAAACGCTCCTCCAGCTCCCGGTCGGTGTCGATGAATGTCACTCCGTAGCGACGGGCGAGCAGTGCCCCCAGCGTGCTCTTGCCGCAATGCTTGATTCCGGCAAGCACAATGGATCGCTTCAACCCCATCGCCGGCTCACATCACCGAATCGGGGCGGACGATCTGCGTGCCGACGCCGTGGTCGGTGAAGATCTCCAACAACAGCGTGTGCATGACCCGCCCGTCGATCAGGTGGACCTTGTTGATTCCGGCGTTGAGCGCGTTGACGCAGCTGCGCAGTTTCGGCAGCATGCCGCCGGAGATGATCTTCCGCTGAATCAGCTCATCCATCTCATCGGTGCGGATGGTCGGAATGACCGATGTTTCATCCGTGCAGTCGGCGAGAATTCCCGGAACGTCGCTCAGAAACACCAGCTTGCGCGCGTGAATCGCTTCCGCAATCCGGCAGGCCGCGATATCGGCGTTGATGTTGTAAATCTGCCCGTCCAGCCCGGTGCCGAGCGGCGTCACCACCGGCACGAGTCCGGCTTCGATCGCCTCCATGATCGGCGCGACGTTGACGCCGGTGATCTCGCCGACAAAACCGATATCCTGTTTCTCGCCGGTGATCGGGTCGACCGACACGGTCCGTTCCGCCTTGAGCACCTGTTTCCCGGAAATCCCGATCATCGCGCCGCCGCACTCCTTGCCGAGCCGGACCAGTTCGCGGTTGACCGTGTTGTGCAGCACGTCGTCGACGATCCGGATGGTCCGCTCACAGGTGAAGCGCAACCCGTTGACGAACCGCACCGGAATCTCCTGCCGCCGCAGTTCGGCCGAAATCGCCTTGCCGCCGCCATGCACCACCACCGGACGGATGCCGATCGCCTCGAGCAGCACAATGTCGCGCATCGTGCTGCGGACCAGTTCGGGATCCTCCATCGAACTTCCGCCGAACTTAATTACCACGATGGAGTTGCGGAAACGCTGAATGTAGGGGAGTGCCTCGACCAGCACATTCGCCTTGTTGATCAGATCTTTCATCGGAACATCCTCTCCTTCGCCATATGAAACCGTTTGAATTCTCTCTCTTATAACATGCCCTCCGAACCCGGCTTTTTCAACCGGAACCGCCGGAAAGGCACGCGGAATTTTCCACTTTTCCGGACTACTCGGCGATCACCACCTGCACCCCGGGGAACTCCCGCTCCGCCCGTTCCGCCAGCTCCGGCCGCAGAAAGAGCGTCGTCGAAAGCCAGTCCGCCAGCATCGCCGACGGCGCGATCACCGTCACCGAATTCTCCGCCTGCGTCGGATGACCCGCCACCGGATCCATGATGTGCCCGTAACGTTTCCCGCCGATGGTGACGAAACGTTCGTAGTCGCCGCTGGTCGAAAGCGCCGCGTTGCGCAGCTCGATCACCTCCGGCAGCACCGAATAACGGTCGCGCGGATCGCGGATGCCGACCCGGTAGAACAGCCTCCCCGGCGGCGGCAGCGGCATCAGCCGGAGATTCCCGCCGAGATCGATGATGCCGCGGCGCACACCGCAGTCGACGGCGGCGTCGCAGGCGGCATCCACCGCATACCCTTTGGCAATGCCGCCGAGGTCGAACGCCATCCCCGGCACGGTGAACTTCACCGTCTGATTTTCATCGTCGAAGATCACCTTCTCCAGTCCGACCCGGGCCCGGGCGGCGGCGGTCTCGGCGGCGGTCGGCAGGGCATCTCCCCGCCGCCGGTAGAATCCCCACAGATCCATCAGCGGCTTCGCCGTGATGTCGAACGCGCCACCGCTGAACTCGTACGCCTGCCGCGCCTCGGAGAGCATCAGCCACAGCTCGTCGGAACAGGCGAACGGAGCCGTTGCCGCGCTCCGGTTCAGCCGGGCCAGCTCGCTCTCCGGATTGTAGAGGTTCGCCAGCTCCGTCACCCGGTCGAACGCCGCGCGGGCCGCCTTCGCCGCCGCCGCCGACTGTTCCGGTTCGGCGTAAAAGGTGAAGCCCGCCAGAGTCCCCATGATCGGAAACGCCTGCTGGAACTTCTCCAGCTGCCGTTCGCTTCGGACCTGGTGGATCAGCAGTGCGGCCCCTGCCAGAACCAGCAGGGCCGCCAGAATCAGGCCGTTCCGGGTACGGGAGGTCATCGCGTCACGCTTTCACGACGGCAACCTGGCAGGCGGCGCCGTTGATCTCCAGCTCCTGCATCTCCGCCGTCGGCTCCGCGGAGAGCTCCTCCGCGAGGGTTTCGCCGCAGATGTAGTTGCGATAGTGATCCACGGCGGAACGCCACTCCTCCGGCACCCGGCAGAAAATCCGGATCCGGTCGGTCACTTCGAGCATCAGATCCCGGCGCAGCCCCTGAATGCGGCTCACCAGTTCGCGGGCGAACCCCTCCTCCTCCAGCTCGCGGGTGAGTTCGGTCGCCAGCGCGATGGTGACGCCGCCTTCGCTCGCGGCCACCAGCCCCGGCTTCTCCTCGCGCCGGATGACCAGATCCGCGGCGCTGATCTCCGCCGTGCTTCCGTCCGGCAGGGTGATCGTCTGCGGTTTGCCGGAAAGAATTTCACCGATCTCCCGCCCGGAGAAGGCCTCGATTTTCGCCGCGGCCGCCTTCATGTTTTTGCCGAGCCGGCTGCCCAGCGCCTTGAAGTTCGCCTTGCAGCTCCGGTGGACCAGCGCCTCTTCGTCGTCGCTGAATTCGACGTTCTTGACGTTCAGCTCCTCGGCGATGATCGATGCGGTCGCCTCCAGCATCTGCCGCGCCTCCGGACTGCCGGGAACCAGCACCGCGCGAAGCAGCGGCTGGCGCACTTTCAGATTGTGCGCGGTGCGCAGGAACCGCCCCGAAGAGACCGCGCTCATCGTCAGCGCCATCTGCCGCTCGAGGAACTCGTCGCGGCAGTCGTCCGGCACCGGGTAGTCGCAGAGGTGGACCGATTCCGGCATCGACGGCGTCCGCAGCGCCCGGTAGATCGCTTCGGTGGTGAAGGGGATGAACGGCGCCGCCGTCTTCGCAAAGACCAGCAGCACATAGTGCAGCGTCGCGTACGCCTCCTGCTTGTCGCGGTCGTCGCTCGACTTCCAGAAACGGCGGCGGCTCCGGCGGATGTACCAGTTGGTCAGGTCGTCGATGAACCGGCTGAACCGGTTCGCCGCCTTTTGCAGATTGTAGGCGTCAAGCTCGGTGCGCACCTCCTCGACCATCTGCGAAGCGGAGCTCAGAATCCAGCGGTCGAGCACGTTCGACGGGTGCGCCGGCGGCCGGACCTCCCCTTCGCCCGGATTGTAGTGGTCCACGCTCGCGTAGGTCGTGAAGAAGGAGAGCGCGTTCCACATCGGGATCATGATGCCGCGCAGGATCTCCTTGACCCCCGTTTCGGAGAACTTGAGATCCTCGGCGCGCACCACCTGGCTGCCGAGCATGAAGAGCCGCAGCGCGTCGGCGCCGTAGCGGTCGATCACCACCATCGGGTCGGGGTAGTTCCGCAGCCGCTTGGACATCTTCTGCCCGTTCTCGGCCAGCACCAGCCCGTTGACCACCACGTTGCGGAACGGCGGCTGGTCGAAGAGCGCCGTCGCCAGCACCACCAGCGTATAGAACCATCCACGGGTCTGGTCGAGCCCCTCGGCGATGAAGTCCGCCGGGAAATTTTCCTCGAAATGCTGTTTGTTCTCAAACGGATAGTGCTGCTGAGCGTACGGCATCGAACCGGATTCAAACCAGCAGTCGAACACCTCCGGCACCCGCCGCAGCGGCGACTTGCCGGTCGGCGACGGAATTTCGATCTTATCCATGAAGTGCTTGTGCAGGTCGTCGATCTTCTTGCCGGTGAGCTTCTCCAGCTCGGCGGCACTGCCGACCACGATCACTTCGCCCTCGGCGTTGCGCCAGATCGGCAGCGGGGTCCCCCAGTAGCGGTTGCGGCTGATCGCCCAGTCGCGGGCGTTCTCCAGCCACTTGCCGAACCGGCCGTCGCGCAGGTGCGCCGGAACCCAGTTGATCTGCTGATTGTTCCGGATCATCTTATCCTTGATCGCCTCGACCTTGACGAACCAGGTCGAGATCGCCCGGTAGATCAGCGGACCGTCGTCGCGCCAGCAGTGCGGATAACTGTGCTTAATCTGGCCGCGGTGGATGAGTTTTCCCTCCGCTTTCAGCCGGTCGATGATCTCCTTGTCGGTCGATTTGACCGGGCGCCCCTGATAGTCGGGCACCTCGGCGGTGAAGCGGCACTCCTCGTCGATCGGGCAGACTTCGGGAAGTCCCGCCGCCTTGCAGACCGCGTTGTCGTCCTCACCGAAGCCCGGCGCGGTGTGGACGATTCCGGTACCATCCTCGGTGCTGACGAAGGAGCCGGCCAGCACCTGGAACGCCCCCTTCGCGGCCAGGTCGGCGAAGTAGGGGAAGAGCGGCTCATAGCGGCGGCCGACCAGTTCGGAACCCTTGCCGCGCCAGAGGATCTCCGGCTTCTCCTTGTAGTAGACGCCGACCCGCGCCTCGGCCAGAATGTAATGGTCGTCGCCGTCCCGGACTTCGACGTAATCGATATCGGGGCCGACGGTCAGCGCGAGGTTCGAGGGGAGCGTCCACGGCGTGGTCGTCCAGGCCAGGAAGTAGGTGTTCTCCCGGTCCGCCACCCGGAAGCGGATGGTGATCGCCGGATCCACCACCTCGCGGTAGCCCTGATTCGCCTCGAAGTTCGACAGCGGCGTCGCGCAACGCGGGCAGTAGGGCAGAATTTTATACCCCTCGTAGACCAGTCCCTGATCCCAGAGGTTCTTGAAGACCCACCAGATCGACTCCATGAAACTGCGGTCCATCGTGCGGTAACCGTTGCGGAAATCCACCCAGCGGCCCATCCGCCCGACCACCTTCTCCCACTCGGCGGTGTAGCGCAGCACGATCGAACGGCACGCCTCGTTGAACTTGTCGATGCCGTACGCCTCGATGTCCCGCTTGCTGGAGAGATTGAGCTGTTTCTCCATCTCGTTCTCGACCGGCAGCCCGTGGCAGTCCCAGCCGAAGCGCCGCTCGACGTACTTGCCGCGCATCGTCTGGTAGCGCGGCACCACATCCTTGATGGTTCCGGCGAGCAGGTGGCCGTAGTGCGGCAGCCCGGTGGCGAACGGCGGGCCGTCGTAGAAGACGAATTCATCGCCGCCGCGGCGCTGTTCGAGCGATTTGTGAAAAATTTCCGACTCCTGCCAGAATTTGAGGATTTCGCACTCCAGCTTCGGGAAGTCGACCTGATTGGAAACTGCCTGAAATTCCATGATCTCCACCGGTTTGCTATGATTGAACTGATTTGAAACAACGTTTGAGGTGCTCCTTCGGGAGCGGACGGGTGAAACAACTCACCACGAACAACACCGCCAGCGAAAGCGGCAGTGAATAGACGAAAGTATCCACATACGGCCACGGAAACGACGAAATGAGCTCCGTCCGGCCGAAGAGCAGTTCACAGACTCCGAGCGCCGCCGACTCCTTGCGGTGGAGGAAGAAGAGCCCGAAAAGACTCGCCCCCACCCCGGTCGCCATGCTCGCCCAGACCCCCGCCCGGGTCGCGCCGCGCCAGTAGAGCGCCGCCCAGTAGGCCGGCAGGAACGCCGCCGCGCAGACGCCGAAGAAGATCGCCGTGCCGCGGGCGATGATGCCGGGCGGCAGAACCACGCCGAGGATCACACTCACCACGATGCCGAACACCACCCCCAGCCGGGTGATGAGCGTGCTGTCACGACGGACCCCCGCCAGGTTGCGGAAGAGGTCGTGCCCGATCGCAGAACCGGTCACGTGGAAGAGCGAACTCAACGTCGACATCGCCGCCGACAGCAGTGTCAGCGAAAAGATGTAGAGAATCACCGGCGGCAGCGCCTCGCGGATGAAGAGCGGGATGATGAGGTCGGGATTCCCCCCGGCCGCTTCGATGGCGAGCTTGCCGCCGATCCCTTCGGCGATCCCCCGGTCGGTGTAGTAGAAGAAGACGTTGGAGAGCGCTCCGACCATGTAGGCCGACCCCACCGTCAGCAGGATGAAGACCGAGCCGATCAGCACCGCCCGGTTGAGTTCCCGGCTGCTCTGCACCGTCATGAAGCGGACCGCCAGCTGCGGCTGCGCCAGCGCGCCGATGCCGACGCCGAGCATCAGACTCGACACCAGAGTCCACCACCAGATCGAGTTGAAGCGGGGCATCGCGGTCCAGCCGACGTGGCCGAGCTGCGCCTCCTGCGGCAGCCGCTCCGCCACCAGCGGGGCCATGTCGGTCAGCGCTTGATGAGCGCTCACCACGCCGCCGAGCTTCCAGTAACACATCACCAGCAGAGAGACCATTCCGACGATCATGATCGTGCCCATCATCGCGTCGACGTACATCACGCCCTTGAGGCCGCCGAAGACGACGTAGACCGCGACCACCGCGGCGAAGACGCCGAGCGCCCAGCCGTAGTCGATCTGCATCACCTCCTCGAGAAAGCGCGCCCCGCCGATCAGCACGACGCTCGAATAGAGCGGCATGAAGAGGAAGATGACCAGGGCGAGAAACACCTTGAGGCCGCGCGAATCGAAACGGTTCCCCATGAATTCCGGGAAGGTGTGCGCATCCAGCGCCAGCCCCATGCAGCGGGTGCGCCGCCCGAAGAAGATGAATGCGACGACGATGCCGATGGCGATGTTCATGAACACCAGCCACATCAGCCCCATGCCGAACTGCCCGGCGATGCCGCCGAATCCGACCAGTGCCGAGGTGCTGATGAAGGCGGCCCCGTAGCTCATCGCCATGACGAAAGGATGGGCCGAACGCCCGGCGAGCAGATAGTCGCCGCTGTTCTTCGTCCGGCGGAAACCGCGGTAGCCGAGATAGCCGATGAAGAGCATGTAAACGGCAATCAGCGCGCCGAGGATCAGCGTGTTCATGCCGCCGGTTCCGGCGGAGGCCGCCGCAAGGAAAGGAAGAAACTGACTCATTTTTGCGGCTGCCCTCTCCGATGGCGGCGCCGTCTGCGGCGGCGTTTCGGCCGTTCCGGAGCGAGATCATCCGGGCCGCCGGAATTCCAGTTGACGATTCCGTAGACCACCCCGAACAGCGTGACGGCGACGCAGAGAATCAGCGCCGCCGCGGTGGATGCGTCTCCCAGCCCCAACATAGAACAGCTCCGCTCTTCGTTAAAAACACAAAAAGCGGACGAGAAATCACTCGTCCGCCTTTTTCTGATACAACTTCACAGAATGCGGATTACGCCTTGGTGAAGTTGCCGGTACGGATGCAGCGAACGCACATCTTGACGGTGCGGACCGTGCCGCCGTCGACAATCTTGACGTTCTGGAGATTCGCCTCGAAGGTCCGTTTGACGTTCTTCACAACGTGCATACCGATTCCGCCGGCCTTTTTCGCCAGACCCTTGCGGGTGATGCAGCCGCCATGGGCCTTGCCCTTGCCGCACATTTCGCAAAACTTGCTCATCTTGTTCCTCGCTTCTTCCGCCGGAATCCGGCCCGGAGAATATTTTTATGTTGCTTTAAAAGTATCGTAAAAATGGTGGGTTGACCGGGGCTCGAACCCGGGACCACCGCCTTAAAAGGGCGATGCTCTACCGACTGAGCTATCAACCCACCGGATCAATTACCGATGACAACAGATTATTAACATAACCTGTTTTTGAGCTTTTGCAAACTTTTCTCCAAATTTTTTTCAAGAAAAAACAGATAGTTCGGAAATCCTACAAATTTTTTCCCGAAATCACTTGACTTTGGCCGCCGACGGTATATAGTGAATACCAGAAAGCAGGTCAGTCTCGGAACAAGTTACGCATCGGGTTCTCTTTTGAGCTTATTGTACATCTGTCACGCGAGAGTATAAAGCCTGCTTTCTTTTTTTTGTCTTCTTTCCTTTTTCCGCGCCGTTCATTCCCGGCCCGCCTCAGAGACCGGTCGGGAAATCCAGGAAGGTGAGCTCGAGCGGGAACTTCCCTCCGACGTGCCGCATCAGCGCCTGCGGGCCGACGGTCTCCGTCGCATAATGACCGAATGCAAGCACCTTCACCCCGAGCTCCCGGGCGCAGTGAAACATGACGTGCGTGAGCTCCCCGGTGATGAGCAGATCCGCTCCGGCAGAAGCCGCCTGCTCCAGCGCGTCCATGCCGCCGCCTCCGGAGACCACGGCGATCCGCGACACCGTCGACTCCGGCTCGCCGCAGATCTGCGCCGCCGTCTTCAGTTCCCGCTCCAGCCGCGCGGCGATCTCCGGCAGCGGACGCGGCGACGGCAGGTCTCCGATCCGGCCGATCTTCACCCCGTCGTAGAGACAGTAGGGCTCGGTTTCAATCAACCCGGCGAGCCGGGAGAGCTCCGCATTGTTGCCGAACACCGGGTTGGCGTCCAGCGGCAGATGCGCGGCGTAGAGGCTGATTCCGGCGTTGAACAGAGTCCGGAGCCGACGGGCGGTGACCCCGGTGAAACGGCGCGGCTCCGCCCCCCAGCTCAACCCATGGTGGACGAAGAGAAAATCAACCCCCTTCTCCGCCGCCAGTTCGAAGGTCGCCAGACAGGCGTCCACGGCGAATGCCGCGCGCCGCACTTCGGCGGAACCCTCCACCTGAAGGCCGTTGTTGGAGTGATCCTGGCGGAACGCCTCCAGATTGAGTTCACGATCCAGAAATTGGGTCAGTTCGACAAGTTTCATCGGTGGTTCCTCCCGGTTCCGATTGCATAAAACGACGGCGGATGATCGCCCAGCGCAACTCCTCCCCCGCCCGGCGATCGACAAATTTCTCAAAATCCTCTTGCGCGGCAAGCTCCCCCAGTTGCCGGAGCTCCTCCCGCGTACAGCGGAACAGCACCGGGCCGGGACGCGCCACGCCGAATTGAATCAGCTTCCGCGCCGCACGGGTGACCAGTTGCCGCGACACCATGTTCCGCAGCAGCAGAAACGCCGGATAGGCCAGCGCCACCGGCCAGAACGGCCAGACCGGCAGCCGCGGCAGCCAGAAGGTCTGCGCAAACTGGGCGCACAACAGCAGCAGCGCCGGCACAATAAAACAGATCGCGTCGCGCTCCCGGATGAAACAGTTCCCGAGGTAGCGGCGCAGCCGGCTCGGACTGGTCTGGTAGGCGAAGTGCTCCTCCAGCGTGATCTCATGCAGACTCTGCCGCATCGAATGGCAGAGTTCGTGGGCAAGCAGTTCGCGGCGGTTGTAGAAGAGCCACCGCTCCCGGGTGCGGAATGCGCCGCGAATCAGAAAAATCGACAGCGGCAGCTCGGTGTCGGCGATCAGACAGCCCCCCCAGAGCAGCCCGACATCCCGCGAAAGAAAGAATCCCGGCACATGGCGCACCTGAAAATCGTAGAGCCGGCCGGTCACCTCTCCGGCCTCGTCAATGATCTCCGCCGGAATCCGGTCGGAGGCGCGCACCCGGATTCCATCGAATACCACCAGCTCCCCCTTTTCGGCAAGCTCGGTTTCGAACGCCCGGTGGGCATCCAGAATCGCCTCCACCCGCGCGAGAAATTCCGCGGGCGTCTCCCCCTCCCCGGGCAGGAACCCGGCGGCGTCGAGCGCACAGTATCGATCGAGACCGGGGAACTCCAGACTCTTTCCGCCGCCCCGGTGCCGCCGCCGGCCCCCTCCTTCGGCGCCGGCACAGCATCCCCGCCGCGGCGCGGCGACTGCCCGGAGCCGTTCCGACGGCCGCCGTCACGGTTCCGCCGGGAACCGCCGCCGTTGCCACCACCGCCGGGACGCCGTTCCGACGGCACCACGGTGATCTCATCCTTCAAAAACTGCACCACATTGCCGCTTTCGAGCGTGACCGACACCTTGCGGGTGAGCAGATTGTGGTCGCTGATCCGGCCGCGCCCCTGGGGAGTGTCGCACCATTCGCCGCGGCGCGGCATCCCCTTTTCCAGCTCCTGATACCCTTCGTGTTCGTATTTCAGACAGCACTTCAACCGGCCGCAGACACCGGAGATGGTCGCCGGGGTCAGCGAAAGATCCTGCTCCTTGGCCATCTTGACGTTGATCGAATTGAACTCCTTCAGGAAACGGGAGCAGCAGAGCTGCTGGCCGCAGACGGCGATGCCCCCGTGAATTCCGGTTTCGTCGCGCACGCCGATCTGGCGCAGTTCAATCCGGGTGCAGAGCGCCCGCGAAAGCTCCTTGACCAGTTCGCGGAAGTCCACCCGCCCGTCGGCGCTGAACTGAATCGTCACCAGTTTGCCGTCCAGCGAATAGTGGGCGTTCAACAGTTTCATCTCCAGCCCGAGACTGCTGACGAACCGGTGCGCCGTCTGCATCGCGGAACGCGCCTTGGCGTCGTTCTCATTGGCGGTGGCCAGATCGGCGGTCTCCGCCTTCCGGATCGCCGTCGGCAGTTCGCCGGGATTCTCCGGCGGCGCCACCTCCCGGCGGATCTCCCCCAGATCGATGTAGAAATCGCGCCGGAACACGCACAGATCGTGCGCCTGGAGCCCCAGCTCCTCGGCCGCTTTGACTATCAAGGTACTGCCGTTGTCCAGCCGAACGGCGAAAATCTGATCCATATCGCTCCGGAATCCTCTCTGTCATGCCCTCCTGCGGGGCTGTTTTTCTTGCTTGTTTCCAATATAGCAGTAAGATACGTTTATTGCAAACGGACTTTGCCGATGAAGAGTTCGAGAAATCCGCTCACCGGCGCCTGGAACCGTTCCGGCGGCGCCGTCAGCGGCATCGACGCAAGCAGGCGGCGCAGCGCCTCATCGCTCAGATTCCGGAAGCGCGGCGACAGCACCAGCACCGCTTCGCGAACGCCGTGCCGCGCCAGAAGCGCCGGGAGCTCCGCCGCCGAAGCGTCGTCCTTGACGAAAAGCCACCGCTTTTCAAAGAAGAGCTGCGGCGTCTGTTCCGGCAGAAAGAACAGGTCCGAAATCACCACCTCCGGCTTCATCGCCCGCAGAGTTCCGGTCAGGCGCGCCGTCTCCTCCGTCACTCCGGCGAGCGCCCGCAGGCCGAAGAGTTCAATGGCGAGCGAAAACCCCAGCGCCAGCGCCGGCACCAGCAGGAAACGCCGGCCGCTCCGCACCGCCCGCCCGGGGCCTTCCGCCGCGAGCAACTGCTGAATTTCCGCATTGCGCTGCTTGCGCCACCCCTCGAAACTCAGCAGCAACAGCACCGGCATCACGCAGAGAAAGTGGCGCGGCCCCCAGATGATGCCGATGTCGCTCCGGGTCAGCAGCGGCGGCGTCAGCAGAAGATAGACCACCGCCAGCGCCGCGAGCAGCCGCGAGGAGCGTTCCGCACCCAGAAGCAGCGGCCGCCAGTTCAGCAGAAACCCCGCCATCAGCGGCGTGCCGGTGAAGAGCCCCACCGTCACCCCCGCCGCCATCGCCGGAGCCGGATTGCGCCAGAGCATCACCACGAGCACCAGCCACGCCGCCGAAGAGAGCGCAAACGCGCCGTGCTTGAAGTTCCGCCAGGCGCCGAAGCCGGGCGCGGCCCCCGCCGCCGCCATCAACAGCATCGGAGAAAACAGCACCGGATAGTACCAGCGGAACTCCGGCGCCCCCGCGTTGAATTGAAACAAATAGAGATAGCATCCTTCGAAGAATCCGGAAAGTTGCTCCCACACCGTCGGCGGAGCGACCCGGTTGTGACTGTAGTAGAGCGCACCGTGCAGACCGAGCACATGCCCGTAACAGTGGTACTGCCAGAACAGCAGCGGGAGCGCGGCGACGAGAAATCCAATTCCGAACCGGAACACGCCGCGCCAGCGCCGCGGTTCGGCGAAGAGCACCCCCGCCCCCAGCGCCGCGGCGAGAAAATACATCTCCTCGCGCAGAATCAGCCCCGCGCCCAGCACCAGCCCCGCGAGGAACAGCTTCCGCCGCACCGCGAGCATCACTGCCGTCAGCGCGAAAAGCACGTTCGGCGCCATCTCCCAGAAGGTGCCGCCGTAGAAGAGCAACGGCGTCCCCGCAAGCAGGATCAGCCCCGCCGCCATCCGTCGCCGCCAGGCGCCGAAGAGCAGCGCCGCCGCCATCGCGCCGAGCGCCGGGAGCACCAGCACGCCGCGCTCTCCGAAGAGCCGGTAGAACGGCAGTGACAGTGCCGGGAAGTACTCCGGATAGATCGAACGCATCGCGCCGTCGAACCGCCGGAAGTGGAATCCGCCGTCCGGAAAGAATTTCCCCTCCGGATCGAGCTCCGCCGCCGGAGCGGCAATCGCCGTCGAACCGTGTTCGGCGAGACTGCGCATGATGATGTATTTGTTGCCGTTGTCGGTGATCCAGCCCGCGCCCGCCGGCAGCAGGAGCGCCGGAAGCGCCGCCAGAAGCACGATGGCGACGCACCAGAGCACCGTCGCACGGCTCCGCACTCTCTTCCGCATCCGGGACCTCCTTTTTGGCGGCACACCCGGTCACAGCCGGATGCCGAGCTCCTCAAGTTTCTCGATCGCGACGGTGCACGAAATGCGGAAGGTCCACTTGAGCGCTTCAAAAAGCGGCAGGATCGGGTCGACGCCGCTCCGCTGACCGGCGTCGGCGCCGTCGTGATACCAGGACCAGTAGGCCCGCGCGCAGTCGGCCGGCAGTTCGAGCTTCTTGAAGCATCCGGTCAGCCGGTCGTCGGCGCAGATCGGCACCTTGCCGTCGAACATGCCGAGCATTTCGAATTTGTTCGGCTGGCGGTTGACCATGTTGGTGACCGCCTCCGCCGCCCGGGCGAAGACGAAGGTGAAGAGCGAGGAGATCTCGTCGGAGGTGAGCTCCTCCCCGCCGGTCCGGCGCCGGTCGGCCAGCCTGCGGAACATCGCCAGAAACAGCTCCTTCTCCGCCTCCGCCAGAACCGGGTCCGCCACCAGCGGTCCCTTGAGATAGCCATGCTCCTTCGCCGCATTGATCACCGAGAGCGCCGCGGCCTGCGCCGGGAGGGAACGGGAAAATTCCTTTGCCATGAATCGTTTTCTCTCCTCTTCCGAATTTCAGCGGCCCAGTTCGCGGCGGAGCTGCCCCACCGTCGAACGGAAGTAACCGAGCGCCGCCTCGACCGGAGCCGGCGTGGAGAGATCCACCCCCGCATCCTTCATGATGTCGAGCACATCCTTCGAATCGCCCGCCTTGAGGAAGCCGAAGTAGGCTTCGCGTCCGGCCGGGTCGCCCGAAGCGAGGCGCTCCGCGAGCTGAATCGCCGCCGACATGCCGGTGGCGTACTTGTAGACGTAGAAATTGTAGTAGAAGTGGGGAATCCGCGCCCACTCCACCGCGATCAGCGGATCGGCATCGACCTCCGGCCCGTAGTAGAGGGCGTTGAGTTCGGCGTACTTCTCATTGAGCAGATCGGCGGAGAGCGGAATCCCCTGTTCAACCAGTTCATGCGCCAGCAGTTCGAATTCGGCGAACATCGTCTGGCGGAAGATCGTGCCGCGGATCTCGTCGGCGAGGTGTCCGAGCAGGAACGCCCGGAACTCCCGGTCGGAACTCCGGTCGAGCAGATGCCGGAAGAGCAGCATCTCATTGGTGGTGCTCGCCACCTCCGCAACAAAGATGCTGTACCCGGCGTAATGGTAGGGCTGGGTCGCGTTGGAGTAGAAGCTGTGCATCGAGTGGCCCAGCTCGTGCGCGAGCGTGAAGACGTCGTTCAGCGTCCGATTGTAGTTGAGCAACAGATAGGGATAGCTGTCGTAACAGCCGCTGGAGTAGGCTCCGGAACGTTTCCCGCGGCGCTCCGGCACGTCGATCCAGCGCTGGGAGAAGGCGAGCGAGAGCTTCTCCGCATACTCCCCGCCGAGCGGCGCGAGCGCCTCCCGGACCAGCTTCACCGCCTCGGCGAAATCATACTCCCGGCGGCAGGCGGGCAGCAGCGGATTGTACATATCGAACATGTCGAGCTTGTCGAGATTCATCACCTCGCGCCGCAGTTTCATATAGTCGTAGAAGCCGTCGAGGCCGTTGTGAACGGTCGAAATGAGGCCGCGGTAGACCGATTCCGGCACATTGTCCGGCGCCAGCGCGCGGGCGAGCGCCGAGGGGTAGTGGCGGATCCGGGCACTGACGACGTGGCGTTTCACCGCGCCGTCGAGGGTGGTGGCGAAGGTGTTGCGGAACTTGTGATAGGTGCCGAACATCTTCCGGAACGCCCGGCGGCGGACATCACGGTCGGCCGATTCGAGGAAGCGGCGGTAGCTGCCGTGGGTCAGAGCGGTCATCCGGCCGTCTTCGCCCCGCACGCGGCCGAAGTCGAGGTCGGCGTCGTTGAGGATTTCGAAGGTCTTGTCGGGATATCCGAGCACGTCGCCCAGGGTGCCGAGCAGCCGCTCCTCGGGTTCGGAGAGGGTGTGCGGCTTTTCGCGCAGCAGTTCGACGAGACTGCGGCGGTAGAGGGCGAGTTCGGGCGCATCGAGGAAGGCGTTCATCGTCTCCTCCGGAATGGCCATCACCTCCGGTTCGAACCAGGCGCTGGTGTCGGAGAGCGAGGCGAAGAGCGCCTCGACCCGGTCGACCCGGGCGCGGTTGGTGTTGTCGGCGGTGTTCTCATCGGAGCGGAGGTGGGCGAAGGTGTAGACCTTCTCGCCGAGCCGTTCGAAGTCGTCGAGCGCGGCGATGGCGTCGCGGAGGACTGCGGGGGATTCGGCCAGGCGTCCGCGGAAGGCGAGGAAGGCCTCCGCGAGCGGCCGGATCCGGTTGAAATCCTTCTCCCACGCTTCCGGGGAGGGGTAGAGGACCTCGAGGTCCCAGGTCTGTTTTTCTGAAATCATAGGGAACAACTCCTCATTTCTTATTCCATACATCCTGATTTGATACGATACGATAAAACCGGAAAAATGCAAGCAGAGAAGTGAATTCGGCGAAAAAAAAGCGAAAATCCCGTGATTTTCTGCTGGAATGCGTTTGCATTTCTCTCAAACCGGTGGTACATTTAATTTCATGCGATGGGGCATTAGCTCAGTTGGCTAGAGCATCACACTGGCAGTGTGAGGGTCAGCGGTTCAAATCCGCTATGCTCCACCATTTTTTTTGTCTCATTGACGGTCCTTGCCATAAGTCACACCTCTTTCACGCTCGAAATTTCGGGGAGTTGATAGATTTTCAACTTGAAGTATTCACGATCCCGAAAGCCATACGCCTGTTTGATCAGCCAGCGGATTTTATTATTGAAGCCTTCCATTTTAGCATTGCT
>NZ_DBEXAY010000007.1:0-9220 GCF_048170485.1 Victivallis sp.
TTATCATAAATTAATTTGCAAAACCTCCATTTCTGAAGTACACTTTATTGCTGTAAATCTATTCTTATTTTTTTACAACGATAAAACAGGAATGCAGAAATGAAGGAATCCACCTCAAAGCGCTGGTTATCCGGCAGGACCAGACAGGTTCTATTGCGGCGTGCCCTGGTCAAAACAATGGGTTACACCGATGAAGATCTCGACAAACCGATTGTCGGAATCATCAACACCTGGGCGGAAACCAACCCGGGGCACTACAACTTCCGGGAACTGGCGGAAGCGGTCAAGCGCGGCGTCTGGGCGGCGGGCGGTTTCCCGCTGGAAGTGAACACGATGTCGATCTGCGAGGTGTTCTTCGACATCTCCAGTCTGATCTTCCGCAACCTGCTCTCGATGACCACCGAAGAGCTGATCGAGCGTCACCCGTTCGACGGCGTGGTGCTGATGGGCAGCTGTGACAAGAATGTGCCCGCCCAGCTGATGGCAGCGGTTTCGGCGAACAAGCCGGCCATCTACCTGCCGGGCGGCCCGATGCTGCCAGGCAACTACCGCGGCGAATCGCTCGCCTGCGGCACCGACAGCTTCAAGCTCTGGACAAAGTACCTCGCCGGAGAACTCAAGGAGGAGGATCTCTCGAATGTGGAGGGCTGTCTCTACGGCAGTGTCGGCGCCTGCCCGATCATGGGGACCGCCAACAGCATGCAGTGCGCCACCGAATCCCTCGGCCTGAGCCTGCCGGGGAGCGCCGCCGCCCCGGCGGTCTCGGCGGAAAAGTTCCGCATTGCCGAAATGACCGGCCGCCGGATCGTCGGAATGATTCAGGAAAATCTGCGCGTCCGCGATATCGTGACCCGCGAAGCGCTGGAGAACTGCATCACCGTGTTGATGGCCTCCGGCGGGTCGACCAACCTGCTGATCCACCTGACCGCGATCGCGCGCCGGGCGGGAATCGAACTGCCGCTGAATCTCTTCCGCGAAATCAGCGACCGTACGCCACTTCTGGTCAACACCAAACCGGTCGGTGATTACACGGTCGGCATCGAATTTCAACAATCCGGCGGCATTCCGGCGTTGATGAAGGAGCTGGAGGGGATGCTCCACACCGATGCCCTCACCGTCACCGGCAGGACCGTCGGCGAGAACCTCGCGAAGGTCGAACGCTCCTGCAATCCGAAGGTGATCGCGCCGATCGACCGCCCGCTCTCCCCGAACGGCGGCATCGCGACGCTCTTCGGCAACCTCGCTCCGCGCGGAGCGGTGATCAAGCGGGCGGCGGCTTCGCCGGAACTGCTGAAATTCCGGGGCGAAGCGCGGGTGTTCGACACGCTCGCCGACGCCGAAAAATACCTGCTCGACGAAAACTCCGACATGGATGAACACAAGGCGGTGATTCTGCGCGGCTACGGTCCGAAGGGGGCGCCGGGCATGCCGGAGTTCGGCAACTACATGCCGATTCCGCCCAAACTCTACCGGCGCGGCGTGAAGGACTATCTGCGCATCACCGATGCGCGCATGTCCGGCGGCGCATTCGGCACCGTGGTGCTCCACGTCTGCCCGGAGGCGGCGGCGGGCGGTCCGCTCGGCGCGCTCCGCGACGGCGATATCATCACGATGGATGTCGATGCCGGAACGCTCAACGTCGAACTCTCCGACGAGGAGATCGCCCGGCGGCTCGCCGAGACGAAGTTCGAACCGAAAGAGAAGTTCGAACGCGGCTTCATCAAACACTACACCGAGGCGGTTCTTCAGGCCGACGAGGGGTGCGATTTCGCTTATCTGCAATGAGTTGAAGTATTTTTCAGAAAGGATTTTTCTGCGATGAAAAAAGTTCACGGAGTCTGTCCAATCGCTCCGGCGGTCTTTCATGACGACGGCAGTCTCGATCTCGAAGGCTACCGCCGCTGCTGCGACGCGATGCTCAAGGGAGGAGCGCAGGCGCTGGCGCTCTTCGGCATTGCCGGGGAGTACTACAAATTCGACCGCGAAGAGGAGGAGGCGTTGATCCCGGTCACGGTCGAAGTCTGCCACGCGAACGACGCCCCGGCGGTCATCTCCAACACCCGCCATTCGACCGAATCGGCGACGAAATGGGCGAAACGGATCGAGGCTTCCGGCGCGGACTGCATGATGCTGCTGCCGCCTTTCTTTCTCAAGCCGGGAGCGGCGGAGATCACCCGCCACGTCGAAGCGGTCTGCGATGCGGTTTCGATTCCGGTGATGTTCCAGTACGCGCCGGAACAGACCGGTGTGACGATTCCGCCGGAAGCGCTGGCCAACCTCGCCGCCCGCCACCAGAATCTCAACTACTTCAAGATCGAATGCAAGCCGCCCGGTGCCTACATTTCACGCCTCACCGAACTGCTGAAGGGCAAACAGGCGGAAATCTTCGTCGGCAACGCCGGATTCCAGATGATCGAGGGATTCCGGCGCGGTGCACAGGGGGTGATGCCCGGCCCGTCGATGTTCGACGTCTACCGGAAGATCTGGGACGCGCTCGAAGCGGGCAACGATGCGGAGGCGTTCCGGGTCCACGCCAAACTTAACGCGCTGTTGAACCACATCCGGCAGAACGTCGAGATGATCATCCACTTCGAGAAGCGGATTCTCCAGCGGCGCGGACTAATTGAAAGCGCCCGCTGCCGTTCGCCGCAGTTCCGCAGTGACGCGGTCTACGACCGGCTCTTCGACGAACTCTATGCCGCTCTCGAACCGGAGTTCATCCGATGAAGGCGCAGGAGGGAAAACGCGCGCTGATCACCGGGGCGGCCCGGGGAATCGGCGCCGGAATCGCCCGCTCCTTTGCGGCGGCGGGAGCGGAACTGTTTCTTCACTATCGGTCCGACCCGGCGGCGGCGGAAGCGCTGGCCGCGGAGTTGCGCGCGACGGGCACCGAAGTGCACCTGTACCGCGCCGACCTGGGGAAGCTGGAGGAGCTGGACGCCATGTTCGATGCGATCGAACGGGAATGGGGAACACTCGACGCGGCGGTCAACAACGCCGGCTGGGAACCCGGCATGGTGCCGCTGGAGGAGGTCACGCCGGAGATCTACGAAAAGCTCACCTCGGTCAACATCCGCGGCACGCTCTTCGCGTCGTTGCGGGAGATTGCGCTGATGAAACACAATCCATCCGGCGGCAGCATCATCAACATCGGGTCGGTCCAGCAGGAGACGACGGTGCCGGGGCGGACGCTCTACGCGATGAGCAAGGGAGCGATTCACGCGCTCACCGGCGAACTGGCGCTGGAGGCGGGCGAATTCGGAATCCGGGTCAACAACATCGCCCCCGGCTTCATCGAAGTGGAGCGGCTCAAGCGCTCTCCCTCCTACAACCGGGAAGCGGTGGCGACGGATATTCCGCTCGGGCGGGTCGGCCAGCCGGAAGACATCGGGGCACTGGCGGTCTTCCTCGCCTCGTCGGAATCCGGCTTCATCAGCGGCGACACCATCATCGCCGACGGCGGCCTTCACCGGAGACTCGCGCGGAGCCGCAACACCATCTCCCGCACTTGAGGGACTGTGTCAGCCCTCGAACGCCCGCACGCCGGTCATTCCGTTCCGGAGCCGGGAAACTTCCTCCGTCCCGGAATGGTGAACCGGTCAAACTCCACCCCCTCCGGAGTGAATGCGCGAAGTGTCAAACCATCGCGTCCGGATTGCACCACCAGGGCGGAGTTTTCCCGTATTCCCCCGGGCCCATCCAGCGTGACGATGGGGAATGGGTAACGCCCCGGTTCAATTCGCCGATACCGGTGAACATGTCCGGCGATCATTAGATCGAAATCCGCGCCGTTCTGGAATGGAGCCAGTATGCGGCGCATCGTAAGGCCGATCTTGTCCGGAGAATTTTCCGGTGCGATATCGGCGCCGTGAATCACCAGAATCCGATAGTCCGCTTGCCGAAAGGCGGAGCTGCGGAGAGCTTCTTCAAGCATCTTTCGCTGTTCTTCCGCCAGTGCGGCAGTCGGTGACTGCGTTCCGGAATCAAGAACCGCAAAAAAAATCCCGCCGCACCGGAAGGTGTCGAATGTCTTCCGCTTTCGGCTGGAAAAGAAGTCATTCCACCGTTCCTTCTCCCTGCCGATGAACTCATGATTTCCTCGGACCGGCATCAGGCTTCGGCCGGCAAACATGCGGGCAAACGGATCGAGAAACGCACCGAAATACCGGTTTTCAAAGTTATCCGTCGTGGAATCCACGTCACCGAGGTGAATGACGAAATCCGTTTCCTCCCGTTCTGCGAGACGGGAATATTTTTTCAGAAGGTCGAGCCGGAAGAGTGTGCTGTGCTGGGTATCCCCGAATACGAGGATCTTCGCCGGACCGTCACCGCCGAAACAGCGCACCGGCCAGGAGGCCGTCAGACCGGGATATTTTTTCCCGTCCCGGGCAAAGAGCCGGAAACTTCCTTGCGTTCGTTTTGCGGGGTGGCCCAGCTCAATGGTGTGACAGGTCCGCTTCACACCGTCTCCGGGAGCGGTAAAACGTTCGCCGCCGGAGAAGATCGCCTCCGCCCCCAGAGCTACCGGGATGGTGGTGACAACACGGATCAGCATACTTTCAGGCGTCATATGGGTGATCGCCGGGTGGAATTTCAGCGGTTCCTCCGGCGGTGGCAGCGGCAGATCGCGTTCCATCGCCGTCGGGGCAGCCGTCCGGACCGGAGTTGCGGTTTCGGCGATATCGCAAAAGAATTTCATTGAATCCACCCCGCGTTCCACCACGAAGACAATCCGGTTGCGCCCTGCCCTCAGATTGCAGGAGAAAGCATGACGCACCTTGTCCGCAGCCCCGCCGTTGCCACGCCCCATGGTGCTGTATACGAGGATATTGTTCACGTAACAGTCAAACCACCAGTCGGCGGAAGCATGCAGCAGAACACGGCGTTCCTCCGGAGAATCCAACTCCGCAGCCAGCAGGGCAAATCTCGTTCCCGCGGGATAATTCGGCAGTTTCGTCAGATCGAGTGTCCCTTTTGCCGGTTCCAACATGATCCGGCAATCCACCGGCCAGTCGGAATTGACGTACCGGCTGCAGATCTGCGCGATGTCATCAGTAAACCGGAGCTGAAAAGCTGTTCCGGCGACAAGCTGGCAGATCAGACAGAAAAAGCAGAACAACAAAGAAAAAAGACGCATATCCTCCCCCGATGATTATTGCAGGAACACCAGTTCCTTCACTTCAAGTTCCGCCGAACCGGCCCGCTCCGGCGTGCCGCCCGCTCCGAAATTGACGTAACGGATCTCACCCGGAGTGGGGATGCGCTGTTTCAATCCAGCGTTCCACGAGGCGGGCTTGAAATGATTCAACGGAATCAGCCGGGTCTGGAACTCCCTGCCCGGCGGCGGCAGCGTACAGACATAGGATTCATCGCTCGGTTTCTGCTGAAACACCATTTCCGCCTTCAGCCCCGACGGCAACTCTCCGCGATAGGAGATCTTCACGAAACGGGCGTCGCGCGGCACCGCGTTTTCCGGCAGAGAGGAGCGGAGAAACACCCAGTTATGTTTGCCGGGGTTGAGTTGAAACTGCAATTTCACCCTCTTGCCATCCCGGAGAAGTTTTCCTTTCGCGGCGGCGGCATTGGCGACATCGAGCCGGCGTCCGGTCAGCAGGTTGCAGGCCGGCTTGCGCAGCAGATCGAAATAACGATGTTCGAGGCCGCCATCTTTGAATTCCACCGGAACCCGCTGAATTGCAGGAAGCTCAATCGTGTCGCCGGAAACCCGTGCCGTCACCGGAATCCTCTTCGGATTCCGGCCGAGATCGAACACGCAGCTGCCGAAGTAAACCCCGACGGGCAGCGCATATTTCCGCCCGCACAGTTCGAGGGTGCGCGGCTTCTTCAAAAGTGACCAGAAGAAGATTCGCGGATAGAACTGCTCCTTGCGGTAGACGTTGTACGGAGGAGCCGCCTCGGTGATGATTTTTGAACCCGGAGATTCCGGCAGCAGCCGCGACCACAACTGGCCGGAGAAGCTGGTGATCTTTTCCGGGGAACGCAGCGGCCAGGCGAGGACGATTTTCTCCTCTTCGATTTCCGGCATCCTTCCGCTCTTGAACCAGCGGTTGTAAAAGCGGAAGATCTCAAGCAGTTCCGATCCCTTGTTGCAGGAGGGCCAGATGTCGTGGTCCTCGTTCAGGTCGTTCCAGGTGGTGAGGATCATCGTTGAAACACCGGCGCGGATGGCGGCATCATAGATCGCATGAATCCGTCCGAAGTCCGGCTGAGTATAGTGCTTTCCCTCACGCATGTTCCCGCTGCTGACACTCCAGAAGAAGGGTATTTTCTTCAAGCGCTTCATCGTGTGGCGCTGGTATTCGACAAGGAATTCCGTCGGACCGGAGGGGGAAAAAAGATAGGCTCCGTCGGCGATATCATCCCACATCCAGTCGATCCGGGAGGGACGGATGTCGGCGACAAAATAGAACCGCTGTTCTTTTTTACGCAACCCGGCGAGGATCTCACGCCAACCGCAATCCGGCAGAGGCGCCGTTTTATCCGGGGCATCGATGTTCTCATAGAATGAATCCGTCCCGAAGTGGACCAGCAGTGGAAGTCCATTAACCTGTTGATACGCGGAATGATTCGCACTCATTTTCAATGCGGAATCCAGCACCTTGATCCATTCATCGACGGTCAGGACACGACGCTTGGGATAGCGGCTCGAAAGATTGGCCACATCGGCAAAAATCGCCATCTTCAACCCGAGCTCTCCGGCAATCTTCAAACGATCCAGGAAGAGCGGGAAACGCGCAAACGGGGTATTCCAGGAGTCCAGCGGCTTTGTCGGATCGTAATCGGGCACCGGCAGCATGTCATAAAGCACAGTATCAACACCGATTTTTTTCATCAACTCCAGATGAATCCGGGCGAACTTATTGACCAGCGCCCGCTCCTCGGCTGAATCTTTTTTCGGCTGACTTTTCGGAATTTGAGCAAGCGGCAGCGGAAAATTACGCAGGTCGTTGCTGTTCATTTTATTCCGATGTCCGAAAGTCGAACCGCCTCCGCCGATGACCGGATCAATGAATGCGAGATCGACCAGCCAGACCTGACGTTTCTCCGCTGACACGACAACTGCTGCAAAGAAGAGGAGAAGGACATAAAATATTTTTCGCATAAGAATCACCACCATTGAAAGTAAGGGTTCTGCCGGGTATACAATTCCTGCCAGCTGTGCCACTCGAGATGCCCGTCGATGAAGATGACGTTGCAGCCGTTGGAGTGATAATTCGCACAACCGCGACCGCTGCTGCCCGTCCAGTTCCAAGTCTGATTGAGGCGAATTTCAAACTGCGGAATCGTCATACCGTTCTTGAAACGCATTCCCTCGGAAATCATGACACGGCGGCGAATCTGTTCTTTCTTCCCGGTCAGATTCTGCCCCTTGGTCCAGCCGATGCCATATCCTTGTATGTCAGGGTCCCAACTGATCGGCCCCATCTGCGCATACGGTGCATAACCGAAATTGCCGTCACCGGCCAAAACCATCTCCTCATTCAGCGACGGACAGAACCAGACCGAATCCGCCTTGTATTTCGGCCGTCCAATCGATTTGGTATGCCATTCAGCAATCGGCAGATAAACCGAAAGAACATTGCTCCACCAGCCGCCGCGATTAACGTTTTCCGTACCGCTGTTGTTGATCATCGGGTAGTAGGCGTCGCTGTCGGAGCGGTAGAGTTCCACTGCCGTCGTAATCTGTTTGAGATTATTCGCACATTTGATGGTACGCGCCTTCCCCCGCGCCTGATTCAGTGCGGGCAGCAGCAATGCCGCCAGAATGGCGATGATCGCAATTACGACCAAGAGTTCAATCAGAGTAAATCGAGCAGGACGCAATGTCATGGCGACGTCGACAGAATGAGGCGGAGCGTTCCATACCCCCCTTTCCCTGTCGCGGGAGATACGCCCGAGGCCGCAGGCAGATGAATGAGCAAAGCGAAGTTTCGGCAAGACATGATGGTTCATTTACATTCCTCCTTGCAGGGGGTAAATTTATCTCTGCTCTTTACGCAGATGACCGTTTTTCTTTCAGTCGAGTTCTTCGCGGACATCAACACAATCCCAATGATTTTACAGAATCTCCGGGCACGTAACAGCTTGGAATCAATATCTCCTGCGGAGGCATATCGGGATTTTCCCACCGCCGCAAAAGCAGAGCGAGCGCTTCCCGGGCATGTGCTTCGAGTGAAACATTCACGTAGGATACGGCGGGGCGGTAATACTGCATCTCAATCCGGTCGCCGATCACCGCCAGCGAAAGATCATCCGGCACGGAAAATCCATCATCAGTAACCGCCGCCACCGCAGATAGATAATCGGCAGGTTTGACAATCAGCACCGAAAAGGGATAGTTCCCCTTCATGGCGCGCAACTGCCGGTAGATCGCATGCTGGGTGGATTGGTAGAGCGGCACATCGAGCAACAGTGCCAGCCGATCGAAGTCGTGGCTGCACTCCGGATAATTCTGCAACGTCTTTCGCCAGGAGTAATAATGATTTTTGTCGTCCTCCATCTGCTGGATCTGCGCGGCAAGACCGATATTGTGATGCCCCAGCCGGACCAGATTTTCAACCAGAAGCTGAATCTCGCTGCCGGTATTGCCGACAACCGAATCAAACCCCCGGCCGGTCTCATGGATTCCAATCAGAATCAGCGGCTTCCCGCTCTGCTGAAGTTTCTGAAGAAAGACCGGAGAAAGTTTGGCAAAATCTTCCGGACTCCATGCGATGATGCCATCGCAGCAGGCAATGGTCTCATCCACGGTTCGATCGTCCCAATGGCGGGCAAACGCCTGACGGAGCAACAGCTTTTTCTCATCGCACATCCGCTGCATGTGCACGATGAAGTCCACGAATTCAGGCGTCGCAAACGCCGGCAGAATCAACCCCACCTGCCGCTGCATCTTCTTTTCCGAAACCGTGTCGTTGACGAAAAAACCGACCCGCGGCACACATCGCAGATACCCTTCGGCCGTCAATCCGGCGATCGCCTTCCGCACCGTCATGTGGCTCACCTGAAAGAGCTTCGCCAGCTCATACTGCGACGGAAGCGCACTCCCGCGGGCAAAGTTCCCAATCGCGATCTGACGCTTAAGTTCCGTCAGAATTGTATCGGCTTTCACTGAGACTTTCGGCATCAGAACACTCTCCGGATTTTGAAACTCTGCTCTAATATTATATCAGACTGATACAGTATTGTCAAGTCTTTTTAT
>NZ_DBEXAY010000008.1:0-6742 GCF_048170485.1 Victivallis sp.
ATATTTACCAGGATTCGCACAACTATAATCCAACTCAACGAAAAGGAAAAACCGGAAATGGGTAATTTTAAAAAACAATCAACTCAGGCTCAAATAGGGTGGTTAGAATGACGATTTCAAAGAATTATGGGACGGCAGTGAAAAAAAATCATTTTTTTCCCATCCGGAGAAGCTGTTTCGGTAAAATCCGCCAGAGGAAAAGCTCACGAGAACTCTTCCTCCTCGTCCGCCGGCTCCACACTCTGCTCCGGATGGACCCCGATGACGAACTCCCCGCGCCACTCCCGTTTTCCGGCCAGAGCGGCCAGTTCCGCGGCGCTCCCGCGCAGAACCTCCTCATGCAGTTTGGTCGCCTCGCGAATCACCGCGACCTGCGCCTCCGGCCCGACCGCCTCCGCCAGCTCCGGCAGAGTCCGGGCAATCCGGTGTGGGGACTCGAAAAAGAACACCGTCTTCCCCTCCCCGCGGATCGATTCAAAAAACTTCCGACGCCGCCCCGACTTCACCGGCGGGAACGCCAGAAACGTGAACTTGTCCACCGGCAGTGCCGAAGCCGTCACCGCAAACGTGAGCGCCGAAACCCCCGGAATCACCTCCGGCTCAATTCCGGCCCGCACCGCTTCGCGCATCAGGAAAAATCCGGGGTCCGCCAGCGACGGCGTACCGGCATCCGATACCGCCGCCACCGAGAGCCCCCCCAGAATCTCCTGGATCAGCCCCTCGGCCTTGCGGTGCTCATTGAATGCATGAAAGCTCATCAGCCGGGTGTGTATGTCGAAGTGCGCCAGCAACTGACGGGTATGCCGGGTGTCCTCCGCCGCGATGAGATCGACGCACCGCAACACCTCCAGCGCCCGCAGAGTGATATCATTCAAATTGCCGATCGGCGTGCCGACCAGATAAAGTTTTCCGCAACAATTTCCGTTTCCCTGCTGGATATCCATTGCAAAAATCCGTCCTGTGGTGTAAACTATGCAAACGAAACAGCGAGGCAGCCATCTTGGAAAACGACAACCGCGAACGCCTGGTTAAATTTCTCAGCTCCGCCGGTGCGGCCTCCCGCCGCGCCGCGGGCGAACTGGTCAAGTCCGGCCGGGTCGCCGTCAACGGCCGTACCGTCCTGGAACCGGGCGCGCGCGTCGCTCCCGGCGACCAGGTCACGCTGAACGGCACACCGGTCCGCCCTGCGGAAGTCCGCCTCTACATCATGCTCCATAAACCGCGCGGCTACGTCTGCACCAACCATGACCCGCACGCGAAACAAAAGGCGGTCGATCTCATCCGGACCGATCCGCCGGTGCGGCTCTTCTCCGCCGGGCGGCTCGACAAGGAGAGCGAAGGGCTGATCCTCTTTTCCAACGACGGGGCGTATGTCGAGGAGCTCACCCATCCCCGCCACGAAATTCTCAAACAGTACCTTGTCCGGCTCACCCGTCCGCTCTCCGAAGCGGAACTGGAACGCATCCGCGCCGGAATTTCCGACCAGGGCGATCTGCTCCGGGTCAGAGCCATCCAGCCGCTCGGCGCCGCCCGCTACCGGATTACCCTCAACGAAGGGAAAAAACGGGAAATCCGCCGCATCACCGCCGCCGTCGGCGCTCCCACCGTACAGCTCAAGCGGGTCCGCATCGGCGATCTCGAACTCGGCTCCCTGCCGCCGGGAGAGTGGCGCATGCTCACGCCGGAAGAGGTCACTCTGTCGCTGAAACGGGGGTGACTGCCTTCGCAGGATCTTCCGGAATTGCGGCCGGTTGAGCCGGAATTGCCTCGCTCTGCACATCGTTCTTCTCTGCCGGCGAAAGCTGCGGAATCGGCTTTTCCACTACAGCCTCTCCGCTGGAGTTTTTCTCCTCCTTCGACGCGGTCTCTTCGGCCGGCTTTTCCTCCGCCGTCGAAGCCGTTCCGGAAACCGGCAGAGCCGGTTCGCCCCCCAGTTCTTCGAGCTCCTCCAGCTCCCGGCCGCGCTCCGCGAGAATCCGGGCCAGCTCCTTCCGATTCTTCAAGTAAAGCGCCTTGACCACGATTTCAATCCGGGAACGCTCCTCGCCGCGCACGGAACTTGCCCGGCTTCCGAAGGTGTTGATCTCCCGCATACTTCCATCCGCTGACCGGTTGCCCGGATTGAGCCGGAATGTTCCCGGAGGAGAAAAGCTGGAGTTTTCAATTTGATAGGTTCCGACATTGACCCGTTTTGTGCTGACCAGGCAGACCGCATCCGCCCCGGCTTCCCGCGCCGTGTCAAGCAGTTTCTCCTGGATATCGTACCCGAGCGTGCCGTCCGGAGCCGTGAGCGTCGCACGCCCGATGATCCGGTACTCGCCGGGGGGAACCTCCGTCCGGTTCTGAAACAGCGCCACCGGCCGCGACATCGGAGTCGCTTCAAACTCCTGCCCGACATATTCCAGATCGATACAGCCGGAAACAAGCAGTCCGATCCCGGCGGCGAGTATCGCCAGACCGTCTCTTCTTCTCATTTTCCGTCTCCAGTATCGGTTTTGATCCGTTTCAAGTTGAACTCCCACACCTGCCCGCGGCGAATCTTGCGGGCGTAGAACTCCGCATTTCCGTACCGGTAGACGTCACCGACCTTGGGCTGCCGCTTGAGCATGCGGGCAAACCAGACCGAAACCGGCTCGGCGCGCCGCGGCAGATTCAGATGGGTATCGCGCGTGAGCAATGTCATCGGGACGCCGCCGCCGACCACCCAGACAAATTCACTCGGCGAATAGAAGGTCCGCGGCAACGGGTCGAACTCGTCATCCAGATCGCCCAGCAGCTCCTCGACAATATCCTCCAGCGTCACCAGTCCGAGCGTCTGCCCGGAAGCTGGATCGCGCACGATCGTCATATGGCAGTGCTGCGTGGCGAAGCGCTCCAGAAGCTCCGACGCCGTGTCATCCGGCTCGGCAAATGCGATCGGCCGGAGGATGTCGGTGAGGTTCATCGCCCCCGGATGCGCCCGGAACGTGGCAACCAGCTCCTTGAAGTTGACGTAACCGAGCACCTTGTTTCGGTTGCCCGCCTCGCAGACCGGATAACGGGTGTGAAAATCCGTTCCCGTCGAAGCAATCGCCTCGGAAAGGGTCTGGTCCGAAGAGAGGAAGGAGATGTTCTCCGCCGGAAGCATCACCATGCGCGCTGTCCGCTCCGACAGCCGCGGCACCGCTTTGATAATCCGCTCCTGCCGGGTCGAAATCACCTGCGAACTGCGCGCCAGCGCCGCCAGCGCCGAAATCTCATCCGCCGTGCTCGGCTGCACCGGGCGGCGCCGTTCGAACGGCCGGTTGATGAAGTGAGTGAGCTTGATGAGCGGCATGAAGAGAAACACCGCCACCTGCAGCGGACGCGCCGCAATCGCCATGACCCGGAGATTGAACCGCACGCCGAGCGTCTTCGGCAGAATTTCCGTATACTGCACCATCAGCAGTGTGAACACGAGCGAAAACACCCCCATGTACTGACTGCCGAAAGTTGCCGCCAGGCTGCCGCCCGCCACCGCCGCACCGATGGTGTGCGCGGCGGTGTTGATGATCAGAATCACCGCGATCGGTTTATCGATGTCCCGTTTCAGCGACTGGCAGATCTGCCCCGCTTTCGGTGAACGCTGACGCAGTTCCGCCAGCTGGCTCGGCGTAATGCTGAGAATCGCCGCCTCCATGAGAGAACACAGATTCGACAGGATCATCGCCAGAGCGACACTACCGAAAAATAAAAACCAAGCCTCCAAAGTTAACTCACTTCCGCCCGTCCGGGCTGTTTTTTTCCGGCGAAACCGTTTTCTGCTCCAACGCAGCTTCCGCCTGTTCTTCCGCGATCTTCGCCTTGAGAATCGCCACCATCGCCGGCGGGAAGATCTTGAGGCAGTTCTCCACCACAGACTTCTTCATCTCCGCGTAGGACGGCAGCTTTGTACGATCCTCCCTGCCCAGATCGGCCGCGTACTTCGTATAAATATAGCGTGCAATCCGTTCGTTGGCAACCGCGGCATCCTGGTCATTGTAGACCATGTAGTTGATGCTGCGGAAAATCAGGCCGCTGATGATCTCGCTGGCCTTCTTGACGGCGGCGTCGCGCACATCCTCCGCCCACTCATCCATGACGAACGACTCGATGTTCGGATGCTTCTTCCCATCCTCCTTGATCAGCTTCTGGTAGTACTCCTCCGCCTTGCTGAACTTGCCGTAGTTGTAGAGAATCGTCACCGCCTCTTTCATGAAGTTGATCCGGGCACTGCGGAAGGTCGACGCGGAGTTCCCTTTGTCGAAGGTGGTCTGCGCCTGCACATAGGTGTCGTATACCGCATCCACCAGCGCCAGATTCGGGACGACGATGATGCTTTCGAAATTCTGGTCGTCGATCATCAGCAGCTTCCCGGCCCGGAACGCCTCGTAGAGCGACTGCGTGATAATCCGGTTGCAGTCCAGATTGACATGCCCCGGAGTTCGCTTGAGACCGAGCGTCGCCCAGTAGATCGCCTGCGACTCCGGAACCCGCCAGTCCATCATGCCGTATTTTTCGTTGATCTCGACGATCAGCGAGGGATCCAGCTTGATCGAACGGCGCAAATACTCCGCCCGGAAGAAGTCGGTGAGTTTCCCGACCAGCGGCGACTCCGCTCCTCCGAGACGGCTGACGATGCCGGCCGGCAGAGCGGCCGGTTCCGTCGAACGGAAGGCATTGTACACCGCATCAAAGTTCTCATACCCGGCCTCCTTTGCCGCCTGCCAGAAGCGGTGGTCCGGCGGATAGGCCTTCATGAACGCCGCCTCATCTGCCGGAGCGGCCGCCAGCGCCTTCCAGTCCGGATTGCCGGTCCCGACGATGTTGGTCATCTGGATCGCCAGCCGGTTCTTATAGTACAAGTTGGCGTCGTCCATAATGTTGCCGAGCTTGTGCTGGAAAATCCACGCCAGCTCCTTGTAGAGCAACGGATCCTCCGGATTGTACTCAATCGCCTGATCCCGGATCAGTTTGATCCCCTCATTGACCCAGCGCCAGCGGTCGGCGAAACTCGAACAGGTCACCGAAATGTTGTAGGCCATGTTCCAGGCCAGATAGGCGGTCGCCCCCGAGAAGGTCGGCTGCAGATCGGTGATCCAGCGGGCAAGCTGAACCATTTCAAAATAGTTGCCCTTTTCCTGCAGCGCGCCGGCCCGCAGCCAGAGCAAATCGGCGACCAGCCCGCGGAAACTGCCGAGCGCCACGGTGGTGAACACCACCATCGGCGGCGCATTTTTGATCTGCCCGGTGAACCGGAGATTATGCTCCGCCACCTGCGCATCGAGCCGCTTCTCCACCCGGCTGATGCCGAACAACATTGCCAGGGTAACCACCACCAGCACAAAATACATGACAATTGTACGGAATCTGCTCATTTGCGTATCACCAATCCCAGTTCCCGGCGACGGTAGAAGTAGATGCCCAGTGCGAACAGCGGCAGTGCCCGGCAGAGGAAGTAGAACCACACCACCTGCCAGATCGCGCTCCACTCAAGCAATTCGCCGTTGGCCACCTGCGTCGACGCTTCAAAGGCCTGCAGCGGAATGACGATCCAGAGCAGAACCTTGGCAATGCTCTGGGCGAACTGGTCCGCCGCACCGCTGATATAGCTCATTCCGCTCATGTAGATGGCGAAAGAACCGAACAACAGATAGGAAATCACCACGAAAATCGCCGTCGGCATCGACAGGAACCCGCCGAATGCGCACCCGAGTCCGGAGAGGATCAGCAGCTCCAGCGCAATCAGCAGCACCGCCCGCAGGTAGTTGCTGAAGAAGCCGCAGACCTCCACCAGCAGTTTCGGCCCGTCGGCCGGCTGGAAATACTGCGTCTCCGCCTTGTCGTCAAAGTTGACGTAGCTGATGAGCACGGTATTGTCCGGAGTGACCACGTTCCACGCCGGCGGAATGACCTCCTCGTGGAACTCGCCCGACATCACCTGCCGCGGCCCGTTGGACAACGCGTAGAAGTAGATCTCATATCCGCTCTGCGCAGCCGGGTCGAACACGCTCGTCGCCTTGCTCTTGTCAATCACCCGGGGGACCCCCACCTGCCACCACGACCGGGTCATGCGCTGCCCTTCGGTGGCAACCTTCCCGATGTAAGGCCGATAACGGAGGAAGAGCGGCTTGCCCTTCGCCTCCGGCACATTGCGGTAAATCCAGCCGCGCGACGTGTTGTGCTTGACCTCGGAACCGGCGGAGACCAGCTCACGGCGCGCGTCGTCGAACATCTTCTCCTGCGCGGCCGGGCCGGTGTCGACGGCGAGACCGCGGCTGCGCAGATTCTCTATCCGCTGCCGCACCAGTTCGCGGGTCACCTTGTCGTAGTCCGGAACCTCCGGCCAGAAGACGCGGCGGCCGACCAGCACCTCATTGCGGATGCGCTCCCGCTCCTCGGCGGAAAATTCCTGCTGGTTGTATTTGTAGAGGATGATGAAGTAGATCGACAGCGTGGCCGCCGCGAGCAGCACCAGATGAATCAGATTCACCCCCACCCACTTCGCCAGCCAGATGCTGACGCGGGAAACCGGCTTGGTCACCACCATGTGCAACTGGTAGTTGTCGACATCCTGCGTCATGACGAAACAGCCGAGCCAAACGGAGGAGAGCGCCAGAATCGTACTGACCGCGGAGAGGCTGTACAGCAGCGAAATCCGGATGAATCCGCGTGCCGTGCCGTCCCCGCTGACCGTGCCGGGAATCAGAATCACGCACAGCAGCAGCAGCAGCAAAAGCAGCTG
>NZ_DBEXAY010000009.1:0-3902 GCF_048170485.1 Victivallis sp.
TGGCCTTGGTCACACCCGGGATCTGACCCTTCGAGGCCAGTTCACGGACACAGATACGGCAGAGCTGGAACTTGCCGATATACGCACGCGGACGGCCGCAGGCCTTGCACCGGGTGTAGTTGCGCACCGGGAACTTGCTGCCGCGCTCGGCCTTCACTATCAAACTGAGTTTTGCCATGATGCAATCCCTTTCCTTAATCCTCGAACGGAACTTCCATCATCTTCAGAAGTTCACGGGCCGACTCGTCATCCTTCGCGGTCGTCACAATCGTGATGTTCACCCCGAGCGGATACTTGAGCTTGTCGGCGTCGACTTCGGTGAAGACCGACACGTCGCTGATTCCGAGGTTGTAGTTGCCCACACCGTCGAAACCGTTCTTCGGAATACCGCGGAAGTCACGCACGCGCGGCAGCGCGTTGTGCACGAAGCGGTCGAGGAATTCATACATCCGGCTGCCCCGCAGCGTCACCATCACACCGACCGGCATGCCGACGCGCAGCTTGAAGTTCGAGACGTTCTTGCGCGCCTTGGTGATCACCGGCTGCTGACCAGTCATGGCGCCGAGGTGCTTCTTCGCCTCGGTGAAAGCATCGCGTTCCGCGCTGGTCCCGATGCCGGTGGAGACCACGATCTTCTCCAGCTTCGGAATCTGCATGACGTTCTTGAGGCCGAGTTTGGCCTGGAGCGCCCCGCGGACTTCGTCCATATATTTTTTCTTCATATCAGGCATTTTACTTTACTCCGTCTTTTCCGCGGCAACGGGAGTGACGTTCGAAACATGCACCGATACCGAACGCTCGATCAGTCCGCCGTTCGGATTGAGCCTGCTCTTTTTGATCGTCCGCTTGCCGATCGCGCGATCTTTCTTCGACGTGAACTCGAGAACCACCCGGTCATTCTTGGTGATGACCGCCTTGATGGTGGCCTCCTCGCCCTTGTAGTTGCCGGAGTTCACCAGCACCTTATCGCCTTTTTTGACATGGTATTTCATAATTACAGCACCTCCGGCGCCAGCGAGATGATCTTCATGAAGTCCTTCTCGCGCAATTCACGCGCCACGGGTCCGAAAATACGGGTCCCGATCGGGTTCTTGTCCTTGTCGATGAGCACCGCGGCGTTGTCGTCGAACCGCAGGTAGGACCCGTCCGGACGACGAATCTTCGCCGCCGTGCGGACCACCACCGCCTTCACAACCTGGCCCTTCTTCACCGAACCGTCCGGAATCGCTTCCTCCACGGCGCAGCTGATGATGTCGCCAACGTGCGCAATCTTCTTGCCCTGCCCCAGAACCGTGATGGTCAGCACCTTCTTGGCTCCGGAATTGTCGGCAACCTCCAGAATACTCTGCATCTGAATCATGATTCAATTCTCCTGAAGGTCTTATTCCTGCACCGCCGGGCGGATGATCTCAATCAGCCGCCAGCGCTTCGTGCGGCTCAGCGGACGGGTCTCGACGATCCGGACGAAATCGCCCTTCTTCGCCTCGTTGTTCTCGTCGTGAGCGGTGAACTTCTTACTGACCTTGACGATCTTCTGATACAACGGATGCGGCGTGCGACGGTCCACCTTGACCACGATGGTCTTGTCCTGGACGTTGCTCACAACCACGCCGACACGTTCCTTCCGGTGTCCCCGGACTTCAACTTTCGCTTCACTCATCACTTCACCTCGGCTTTGGCGGCCCGGGCAGTCTGCTCGGTGTAGAGACGCGCGATATCGCGACGGATCTCACGGACTCTGGCGGTCTTCTCGAGCTGGCCGGTACGGGACTGAATCTTGAGGTTCAACTTCTCACGCTGCAGATCGGCAACCTTGGTCACCAGCTCGGCATCGGTCAATTCACGGATTTCCTTCGTCTTCATCGCATCACCCTTCCCGCGACAGGAACTTGCAGCGCAAGCAGAGCTTGTTCGCAGCACGACTCATGGCTTCCTTCGCAACCGCTTCGCTGCACCCGGAAACCTCGAAAAGCACACGGCCCGGAAGCACCGGAGCAACCCAGCCTTCGACCGCACCCTTTCCCTTGCCCATACGGACTTCCAACGGCTTCTTGGTGAAGGAGCGGAAGGGGAACATACGGATCCACACCTTGCCGCGACGCTTCAGATGACGGTTGATCGCAACACGGGCGGCTTCAATCTGATTATTGGTAACGTACCCGCGGGTCAGCGCCTGCAACGCGTAATCGCCGAAATCCAGCTTGTTGTTGGAAGTGGCAAGTCCGGCGTTACTTCCGCGCTGAACCTTTCTGTACTTTACTCTTTTTGGCATTAACGGCATAATCTTGTTCCTCCGTAGAGTCTTTGTGACAAATCCAAACCTTGACGCCGATCTTACCGGCCGTCGTGCTCGCTTCCGTGAATCCGTAGTCGATGTTCGCCTTCAGCGTATGCAGCGGCACACGGCCTTCCTTGTACTGTTCTTCACGAGCAAGCTCCGCACCGCCCAGACGGCCGGCGCAGTTGATCTTGATCCCGTCGGCGCCCATATCCATCGCAGTCTGGATGGCACGCTTCATCGCACGGCGGAAGCCGATGCGGCGCTCCAGCTGCTGGGCGATGTTCTCCGCCACCAGCTGGGCGTTGGTTTCGGCACGGCGGATCTCCGCGATCTCAATGAACACCTCTTTGCCCGCGGCCAGCTTGGCAATGTCCGACTTGAGCGAGTCAAGCTCGGCACCCTTCTTGCCGATCAGCACGCCGGGACGGGCCGAAAAAATGGTCACACGCACGCGATTCGCAAAACGCTCAATCTGAATCCGGGCAATCGCCGCCTGCGCAAACTTCTCCTTGATGAACTTGCGGATCGCAAGGTCCTCATGGAGCCACTCACCGAACAGCGTCCGGCCATGCGTCTTCTTGTCGGCAAACCAGCGGGATTCCCAATTCTTGGTCAGAGCCGTTCTCAATCCGATCGGATTAACTTTCTGTCCCACGATTCAATCCCCTATTCTAGTTCATATCCGTCAAAATAACTTCCAGATGGCTGGTCCGCTTGCGGATCCGGCCGGCCGAACCGCGGGCCTTCGCACGAAAACGCTTGATGATCGGACCGGGGCTGACCAGCGCGGCCTTCACCACGAGCTCCTTCCGGTTCAGGTCGCAGTTGTTTTCAGCATTGGCCACGGCGGAGCGCAGCGTGTCGCCCAGAAGACCGGCCGCCTTGCGGGGGCTCAGGTCGACGATCGCAAGCGCTTCGACTGCGGACTTGCCCTGAATCAGACGCGAAAGATGACGCGCCTTCTCCGGCGATATCCGCACATTCCTTGTCAAAGCTCTAACTTCCATAGTCTGGCTTCTTTATTCCTGTTGTTTCTTGTTCGAGACCGCGGAGCTCAACGCTCCCGCGGCATCTCTGGTTTCTCCCGCCACGGCCTCCATCCCCGGAGCAAGGTCGCCGATGCTGCCTTTGACCACTTCAGCCGCCGCGACGTATGGCCGCACCGCGACCACTCTGAGCTGAACCGGTCTGTCCTTCCCGACCCGGTAGATCATTCCGGTGAAAACGCCTTTCGCCGAACCTACCGACAGCACCACAATCGACAGTTCCGAATCGACTGCCAGGATCCGACACGTTCGCAGCGGGTCGGCCCCGTTTTCCGCAGCCGTTTCCGGCCCCGTCAGGGCGATGAACCTTCGCGCACTCCGGGCGAGGGAGTCCAGCTTGAGCCGGATCTCAGCCTGCCGCACCTTCCCGATCGGCACTTCACGCAGGAGAGCACGCACAAGGTCGCAGAATGTCACAGCGTCGAGGGCGAGCTCGCCACCGCTTTTTGAGAGTTCCGCCAGCACTCCGACGAGCTGTTCTTCCCGCCGACCGGTTTTTCGCACTGTCCCCTCCGCCGGGACGCCGGCCAGCCACAGCCGCAGTTGGCGCAAACTCTCATTCTGCCTGTTGAATT
>NZ_DBEXAY010000010.1:0-35083 GCF_048170485.1 Victivallis sp.
AATTTCAAAGATGTATGGGACGGCAGTGTTTTTTTTCATCTAATGCGTTCCAGCAAGCAATATATCACAAGAAATATGAATGATCAAATGAAGTTGCACTATTATGCTATTATTTCTGCATCTATTTTCCCTAGACTTCTCTTGAAAAAAAAGAAATTTTCCGGTATACTTTATTCTGTCGCAACCGTCAAGGAAAGGAATAATGACATGGATTGCTTGAAAAATGCGCGGCGGGTCCACCGTTCCGCCGCGGCCGCGCGTCTGCGGCTGCTGACACTGCTGTTCTCAATCGCCGCCGGGACGGTATCCGGAGCGGAAACGGCGGATGGCTTGAAATTCCGGGAATGGCGCCTGGCCGCGCAAGGAGCCAATGCAGTGATGGTGGCGGAGTTCACCGGCCGTTCTCCCGCGGTCCGGGTTGAATTTCCCGGAATTCCCTCCGGACAAACCGATCTCAATGACAACTCCGCCACCGCTCTGAAAGTCAAAGTGGATCCGGTTTATTCGAAACCGAAGCCCGCCGCCTCCGGCCGGACCAGTGCTGCGATCATGATGGCGAAGCATGAACTGGCCAACCCGTAGCAGGCTTGGATTCCTCCCTACATCGGCATTACCGCGGCCAAAGTGGCGCTCGCCGTCTTCCCGCAGGAATGCAAAGGCGATGTGCGGCTGTTTCTGGAAACGGTCCGGCGCGGCGCAGCGCCGAAACCCCGCCGCACAGCCCGTCGGGAGATACGGCTGCGCGAATTTCCGGCCGGGAGATGGTCTGAAGTGGAGTTTGCCGTCGACACCGACGCAGCCCGGCGACTGGCGGAGGTCCGGCTGGTGCTCTCCGGTTCCGCTGAGGCTGAGTGCCGCTTCCATTTTGCCGATGCCCGGATCAAACGGCAGGACGGCTCGGAATATGCGCTGTTGAATCGCGACTTTCCCGACTATCTCGCCGGCATGAAAAAACCGCTCGCCGCGGCTCCGGCGAAGAATCTCCCGAAACGAAATCAGTTACAGATCGGCTACCCTAACAACTGGCATATTCTCTATGACGCGAAACACCTGCCGGAAATCGGACGCCTGATGAAGCAGTATCTGCCGGAGTACAGCATCGTCCTCTCCTGTGCGCAGACTCCGGAGCCGGAACTTGCCGCAGTCCTGCCGCAACTCCCGGAGAACCTTTTCTACCAGTTCCAGAAGGCTCAGCACGGCATCCAGTATCCGATGCTGTACGACGCCCTTCCCCGCGACTGGCGCGGCAATCAGCAGAATAAACGGTTCAACTCGATCGTAGCGACCCATCCGCTCATGCAGAGAGCGCTGAAGAATCAGATGGACTACGCCGCGACTCTCGGCGTCAACAATTTTTTGAGCTACGACTACGTCTGGCCCTACCTCGGCGGCCGCTGGGGATACGACAAGGCCACCGTCGCCGCTTTCCGGGAAGATCTCAAGGGGAAAGACGAAGGGCTGGAGATGGATTTCGAAACCGGCGGTCCCCGGCGTACCATCCACTTCCACGACTATTTCGAGGAGCTGTACGGAAGACGTTTTCACCCCCGCGATCTCGGGCTGAACAGCTGGGAGGAGTTCTTCCCCGTCACGGAACGGGCGGCCGCAGCACCGGCTGCGACGCTGGAGACACAGCGCAATTTCACGCTCTTTCTCGTGCTCTGCCACTACGAATGGCTCCGGCAGGCACAGCGGTTCAATCAATGGGCGCAGTCACATGGCGGAACATATGACTATGTCCTCAACGGCGAAGGTTGGGTGAACGGCAACGACCATATCGGCCTGCTCCGGCTCGCCGGGACCGGAATCGTCGCCCCGGAGTTCTTCATGCACACGCCGGAGAAGCTCGAGACCATCTATCGGGGGCTGGGACGCTACGTCCGGGCGGGAAAACGGCTGAACAAATCCCTCGGCGCCTGTTTTGAAGTCTCGCTCGGCGGCAGCGGCCACCCCTACTGGGACCTGCGTACCGGCTACCTTGTCGCCTATTCGATCGCCGCGCTGGGTGCCGCCCCGCTGCATCATGATTTTCAAAGAGCGTGGGAACGGAACAATCCGCTGGACAAGACCGCTTTCCACCTCATGATGGCGCAGGCGCGGGCGTTCCGGCAGACAAATCTGGACCGGACGGAGAAGGTGCCGGGGAACGATGTGCTTCACGTCACGCTTCGCTCCGTCGGCAGACGGATTGACGGCCTGTTCAGCGACTCGCGCATCCTGCGGATTACCCGCCAGCAGGACTCCTGGGTTCCGGCGCTGATCGACCATGAAATCCGGTACGAGCAGACCGATCCTTCGGAGCTGCCGCTGCTGCTCGATTCCGCACGGATCGTCTTTCTCTCCTCGCCGGTGACGACACCCCGCTGCGCCGCACAGCTCGAACAGTGGCTGGAGAGAGGTGGAAAAAGTCTGCTGCTCCACACCACATTGCCCTTCCGGCAAGACGAGGGAATCTACAACTCCGGGACGAAGCCGGGGAAAGCGCTGTTCCGGGGGTTCCGGAACGGGAAACCAGCGGGACACACCCTGTTGACCGATGCGTCGGGAGCTCCGCTGCTCACCCGGATCGACCGCGGCCGCGGCAGTGCCGTCTACTATCTGCACGCAAGTCCGGTGCGGAGTTCCTCCGCGACGATGAAGCAGGTTATGACTTCGCTGAAAAAAGAGCTGCGCCTTCCTGTCGTGCAGCTCGCGGAACACGGAGAGAATGCGGTCGTACTCCCCTATCAATCTCCTGACTGCCGGGTCGTCGCCGTCTGGAACCGCAAACTGCGCGATGAGGCGGCCGCAGGGCTCACGAACTGGATCAAGACCCGCTGGCGGCAGAGACACCGCTTCTTCGATCCGGAGGCCTATGCGTTCCGTTGTGAACAGCCCGGCGCCGCCTGTTCAGCCGCCGTCAGAGTGGAAAAGCCGGGCTCCTACCGGGTTTACCGCTTCCTGGCCGACCGTGAGGAGTTGATTCCGGTCCGGAAGGACGGCGTTCTCAAGCTGGAATTACACGATGCGCTGGGAGAGCTGTTCTACGTGGCGGAAGACACCCCCGCCTTCCGGAAGCGGTTGCAGAAGCTTCGGATGGAACGTGCGGAAAGCACGCCGTTTCTTACGGAACAGAACGAAAAGTGGGACAGTCGGAAATGAAACAGAAGAAAGTACTGGTCCTCGGCGCCACCGGGGCAATGGGACAATACCTGGTTCCGCTGCTGGCGGAACTGGGATATCAGGTCGATGCCTGTGCGCTCGACGTGTTGGAATTTCATCACCCGAACGTGCGCATGCTCGTCGGAAACGCCATGGAGTGGGAGTTTCTCGCGGAACTGCTGAAAAACCGCTATGACGGCATCGTCGATTTCCTGATCTATTCGACGAAGGAGAATGCGCTCCGTCTGCCGCTGCTCGCCTCGCAGACCGGACACTACCTCTATCTTTCGACCTACCGGGTGTACGACAACAAGGAGATTCCGATCCGGGAGAGTTCGCCGCTGCTGATCGACACCGCCGACGACCGGCTGCTGCGGCTCTCCGACGACTACAGCATCTACAAGGCGCGCGGCGAAGCGATTCTGAAACTTCAGGAAAACCGGAACTGGACGATCGTCCGCCCCGCCATCACCTATTCGCGGATGCGTTACCAGCTGGTGACGCTGGAGGCGCCGGATACCGTCGGCCGCGCCTTCGCGGGGAAAACCGCCGTCCTGCCGGAACAGGCGCGCAACAAGCAGGCGACGATGAGCTGGGCCGGCGATGTGGCGCAAATGATCGCCCGGCTGCTTTTCAACGAAAAGGCGCCGGGGGAAACCTACACCGTCGCCACCTCTGAACACCACACCTGGAGTGAAATCGCCGATTACTATCGGGATATCTGCAACTTGAAGACGATCTGGGTGGACAAGGCGGTCTTTTCCGACCTGATCTGCCACAAGCTGTTCCCGGATGTTCCGCCTTACTGGCAGCTCGAATGCGACCGTTTGTTCGACCGGGTGATCGACAACTCCAAAGTTCTGGAAGCTGCCGGCCTGAAGCAGCAGGAACTGAAACCGCTCTACGACGGCCTCGCCATGGAGATCGCCCGCTGCCCGAAAGATTATCCGTTCCGGGTCAACCATCGGATGGACCGCTATCTCGCCGCCCACGGCCTCGTCTGATGCAACAGAGTTTCATAAAAATCAATCACACACAAGGAGAACCATTTGATGAAAAAGAACCGTGATTCCCGCTCCAGCGGCGAAATGGAACGAAACCGGGACGATTTTACCCTTATCGAACTCCTCATCGTGATCGCGATCATCGCCATTTTAGCGGCGATGCTGCTGCCGGCACTGAACCGCGCCCGGAGCAAAGCGCGCGACAGCGCCTGCAAAAACAATCTCAAGCAGATCACGTTGACCGAAATCCAGTACAGCGCCGATTACCAGAATTACATGGTGGTGTTGATGGAACAGAGCTTCGCTTCCGGAAGCAGCGCGGTTCTGACGTGGGACAGACTCTTCACCAGTCGAAACCCCACGGCGGGACGCCCCTTCTTCAGCAGAAAACTCTATGCCACGCTTCCCGTCTCCACCTTCATCTGTCCGGAGGCGGAAGACAGTCAACGACAGCTCAATGAAGGCTCCTTTTCCTACGGCATGCTGGTCCCCAACAAATACCGCGGTCTGGTCATCGGCAACAATGCGACCGATTCCGTGGATAAAAAACGGGTGCAGAACGTCGGCTCCTTCGTGACCGGTATCGACACGGCAAACGGCCCGATCACCTACTTCACTCCGAAGATGAGACGCCCTTCCGGCGTACCGATTATCGCCGACACGATCAACGGATTGTTCGGGACCTCCTCCTATCGGCAGGGCACATGGTTCTTCGACCCCACCGCTCTGTTCACCAACGCCTACGGCGTCTATCTGCGCCACGGGGAACGAGCGAACTGCGGCTTTGCCGACGGTCATGTGGAGAGCGGTTCGCGGAATGAACTCTATGAACTGCCCTGCCCGATTCAAGGCATGTTCAGCGCCAATCTCACCCCGCTGACCATGCCCTGAATCTGCGGCCGGTTCAGCCGCGTCGCGGCAGGCAGTGCTTTTCCAGAAAAGCCACGATCGGCGCCGGATTTTCCAGCGAGTGCGGATGATGCCCCACACCCGGCTTGTGGATCATCTCCACCTCGCCGCCGAGCGCCCGGTAATGCGGCTCCACGATCAGCGCATTTTCTTCCGGCGGAACGGTTTCATCCGCGTCGGAACAGACGATCAGAAGCGGAATTTTCGCGTTTGCCAGCGGCGCAAGATTGTCCACCGGGTTGCCTTTCCAGGCCAGCGCCTCGGCCTCGGTGAACCCGTAAGCGGCAAGACAGCGCTTCCACTCCTCCGACGCGCGGCGATACGGCCAGCTCTTAAAGTCACAGACCGGGTTGTCCAGATAGAGGCAGGCGACCTTGTCCGTATTTTTCGCCGCCCAGTTCACGGTGTCCAGCCCGCCGCGGCTGAAGCCGGCCAGCGCACAACGCGGTGCAAATCCCAGCTTCGTTAAAAATGCGTAGAGCAGATCGAACCGGCGGTTCGACTCCGGCGAGCCGTACAGTTCCTCCACTCGGATGTGTGCGATATGCCAGCCGCGCCGCAGAAGCTCAAGATCCGCATAGGGGAAAGCACCGAAAAAACGGGCCCGCCAGAGCCACGGTTTTCCCGGCGCCGGGGCGCAGTTCGGCTTCACGAGGATGCACCGCTCTCCGTTCAGAGTGAAGTCGTATCGCGCAAATCCGTTCCAGTCCGAAACTTTGCCGGGGAAATCGGTTTCGAATGCCCCATCCAGATTCAGCATGAGATTCCGCCGCGCCAGCATGCCCCGGAGATAGTCCGCCACCAGATCCGCCTGGCGTTCGATCCCCGTCTCCTGATAGTGATATCCATCCGCAAGGCGGTATTCCGGATGGTTCAGCATCGCCGAGTAGAGGTCGAGCGTCGGGATGTTTCGTTCCGCCATGACCTCTGCCGCGATGGCATTCCGGCGCAGTACGATGGCGTTCTTCACCGGTTCCAGTTCCGCCGGAGAATCCGGCACCGTGAGCGGAGTGGAATTCCGCCAGGCAAGCATCGCCCGGGTGCTGTGGCGCAGGGTGTCGGCAAACGCCTCCAGCCCGGCGCGGTAGCACTCATCCGGGCAGTCGATGCCGTGCAACCCGTTGTTGAACAAAATGACGTCGATCGGTTCATCCGCCAGCGCGAGCGCAAGTTCGCGATAAATCGCCGGATCCCCCACAATCTTCGAAGTGGAGTAAAATCCGACGGTCGCCTCCCCCTGCAGACGCCGGGCGACCGCCTGCCCGTGGCCGACGACAATCGAGTCGCCGATGAGCAGAATCCGCGGCAGATGGCGTTCCGGCGTGTCAAACCAGTAGAACTGACACCATTCGACCTTTTCCCGTTTCATTCGATATCCTCCCGGATGTTGTATATTTTTCGGAGCAAAAACAATACTCTCATCTGTTTTCCCAACCGCAGATCACGGCATCAGGAGCAGAACCAGCCCAGCCGGAGCAGCAGAGCCGCCGCCGGAGCCGCCGCCGGGACGCCGGGCAGCAGCACCCCCAGCAGCTCGAACAGCAGCGCCCCCGCCAGAAGCCCCGCCCCACACCAGAAAACCGACGCCGTCTGCGTCAGCCGGGATTCCGCCTGTCCGGCCAGCCGGCTGCGCACCATGCCGGCCGCCAGCGCCGCACAGACGGCAATCAGCAGATAGCCCGGCTCGAACAGAAGAAACCGCCACGGCAGCAACAGAGAAAACGGCAACAGCGCCGCCAGCACCACAAACCAGCGTTCCACCCGGAGCCGCAGAATGGAGTCGCACCACATCAGGCCGCCTGTCGCCACAAGCAGTACCGCCGGAATTCCGGTGAACAGCTCCCGGCGGTCAAATCCCTGCCAGGCCGCCAGCAGAACGAGAGCGAATCCGGCGGCATTTTCCGTCAGCAGCACCCGGGCCCGCCCGGAACCGCTGCGGCTGCACAGCGGCCGCAGCAGCAGCCAGAGCACCGGAATGCCCCAGAGAAGCACACGGGGCAGTTCCGGCACCGGAAGCCGGAAGCCGGAAGCCGACACCGTGCCGACGCCTCCGCCGATCGGACCGGCCGAAACCGGTCGCTCTTCCGCCGCCGCGTAGAGGGCGGCAAAGATTCCCGCCGGCATGAAAAGATTGCCCTCACTGAACGCGCGCTGATGCCCCTGCAGCCGACTGTCCAGCACGCTGAGGTCGGCGGTCAGGGCGGCGTCGCGGGAGACGGCGAGGAAGCGCCCTCCGCCGCCCGGCAGTTCCGCCGTATGCAGTCCGTCCGGGAGAATTCCCCGGAATGCGACGGGGAGCACCAGCACGCCGCGTTTCGGCTCGGTGCGCTCCAGCGCCAGCATGACAAACTCCTGCAGTGCCGCAGGAGAGACCGGCGGCAGATTCTCCAGATAGACCAGATCGTACCGGCGGGTCAGTTCCGGCAGAATCCGCCCCGGTCTCCCCTCGTAGGAGTTCACCTTGAGCGAGGCTTCGCCAAAACGGGCGGCCGCCCGCGGCCAGATGCAGTCGACACTCGCCACGTAAGGAAGCGCCGCCCAGACCGCAGGCAGGGGCGAATGCAGATCCGAGACGAAGAGAAAATGCATCCCCTCCTTTGCCGCCGGCATCAGCGACGCGGGCAGCGCCGGAGCGATGGAGACATCCTTGAGGTTGCGCGGCGCGCTGCGCAGGGTCCAGCCGCTGTAAATCGGAGCGGCCAGCGCAACGGCAATCGGCAGAGCGGCAACCGGCAGAATCCGCCAGACCCGATGCAGCGGCAGATTCCAGAGAAACGCCGCCAGAAACACCGGCAGCAGAACCAGCCCCGGCACACAGTTGCCATGAAAGAAAAGGATATCGGCCGCCAGCCCGAGCAGAAACCCGATGCCGCACGCCGCCCGGCAGAGTGTTCCGCAGGAGCCGGAGGGGAGAGTGTAGAAGAATCCACCGGCCGCCGCTCCGGCCGCTGCGCTCCGCCAGGGAGCCCCCGGCTCGATCAGCAACAGAATTTCCAGCAGAAACACGCTGAGCACCGGCAGGAAGCGACCGGGAATCATCCGTATTAGCCATGCACCGGCCGCGAGACCGCCGCCCCACAGCGCGGGCACCGGCCAGAGGGAAAGATTCCAGCCCGAAGAGAGCGAAGCGACCGTCAGAGAATAGGCCTCCGACGCTCCGAAGAAGGCGCCGCCGGACAACGCGGTGAACCAGAGGCTTTTCCGGCAAATCGATGCGCTGTTTTCGCCCGACGGATCCAATTGTAACTGCCCCCTTCTGTAAAACCGTATTGAAATATATCTCTGAATCTGCAAAAAATCCACCATTTCCGGTTGCTATTTTGGCGTAACGTGGTTATTTTACTGCGGAATATCATGAAACAGAGGAGACGCTTCCCATGAAAGCTGAAGATTTCCGGATTTCAAAACTCGGCAAAGCGACAATCGCCTCGCCGATCCGTCAGATTGAATTTATTTCCGATGAAGCTGCGGTGGCCTACGATTCGGATCCGCACCTTCTCGCCCAGTACCTCCGGCGCGGCGTGGAGATTCCTGCATTCGAACAGGCGGGGCCCCGGGCGAAAATCTATCACGACCCGGCATGGACCAAAGCGGCCATCCTCACCGCCGGCGGCCTCTGCCCCGGCCTCAACGACGTCATCAAATTTCTCACCCGCACGCTGCGCATTCAATACGGCGTACCGCTGGTCTACGGCATCCGCTACGGCTATCGCGGCCTCAACCCCGATCACAAACTTCAGCCGATTCTGCTCGACGACGCCAATACCGATGACATTCACGAATCCGGCGGAACCATCCTCGGCAGCTCCCGCGGCGCGGAAGATCCCGTCGTGATGGTCGATACACTCGCCAGAATGAACATCAACGTTCTCTTCTGCATCGGCGGAGACGGCACGGCGCGCGGCGCCCACGATATCGCGCAGGAAGCGGCGCGGCGCGGTCTCTCCATCAGCGTCATCGCCATCCCCAAGACGATCGACAACGACATCGCCTTCATCGACAAATCCTTCGGATTCGAGACCGCGGTCTACATGGCCGGGATGTTCGCCACCGGCGCCCACAGCGAAGCCAAGGGAGCTTACAACGGAATCGGCCTTATCAAGGTGATGGGGCGTGATTCCGGCTTCATCGCCGCCTACGCGACGCTGGCCAACTCCTACGTCAACTACTGCCTCGTCCCCGAAGAGAAGTTCACTCTCGATGACGACGGGCCGCACGCACTGCTGCCGCACTTGGCCGCACGCATGGAAGAGAAGCATCACGCGGTCATCATGGTGGCGGAAGGCGCCGGCCAGGAGCTCTTCGAAAACGCCGCCGCTCAGCGCGACGCCTCCGGCAACCTGCTCAACAAGGACATCGGGCTGCTGCTCAAGGAGAAGATCAACGACTACTTCAAAGCAAGATCGCTCGAGGTGAACGTCAAATATTTCGATCTGGCCTATACCATCCGCAGTGTGCCCGCCCACGGTGCGGATGCAGTTTTCTGCGCAATGCTCGCGCAGAACGCGGTGCACGCGGCAATGGCGGGGCGCTCGGATATGGTGATCGGCCACTGGGGAACCCATTTCACGCATGTGCCGATTGCACTCGCAACCCGTGAACGCAAAAAGATCAAACTTGACAGTCCGCTCTGGACCAGTGTCAAGGCAACCACAATATTCTGAAGCTATTACACGAAAGGCGAATCCCATGATCGACCAGCTCAGAAAAATCGCCGAAAGCATCGACCAGCTTCTGGCGGAAGATGAATTCCCATTCTCCATCCGTCCGGACTACCTGGCGGAGGCGGTTCGCGCCTACCCGGTCCGCGGCGGCAAGCGGTTGCGCCCTGCCCTGCTGATCTGGAGCTGCGGCCTGCTGGGCGGCGATGAGGCAAAAGCGCTCTATCCGGCCGCCGCCGTCGAGGTCTATCACAACTGGACCCTTGTCCACGACGACATCATCGACCGGGACGACACCCGGCGCGGCATGCCGACCGCCCATGTGCAGCTTGCGACGGAACTGCAGAAGCGTTTCCAGCTCTCCCCGGAACAGGCGGCCCGCGCCGGAGAGGATTTTGCGATTCTTGCCGGCGACCTTCAGCAGGGATGGGCAAACGATCTGCTTCTGCGCTCGACGGAACACGGGGTCCCCGCGGAGGTGGCGGTGGCGTTGTCGCGCAACCTCCAGAAACTCGCCAATCGTGAACTTATCAGCGGAGAAGCTCTCGATGTGGAGTTCTCTTTGCGGGAACTTGCGGAACTGCACCCCGATTCTCTCCGGCGCATGCTCTCCGGCAAAACCAGCGCCCTGCTGGAATTCTGCACCGAATCCGGCGGAATGCTCGCTTTGGAGGAGTGCAATCCGGCTCGAGAGGAGATCGTCCGGCTGGGGGAATTCGCTCACGCCGCCGGAATCGCCTTCCAGCTGCGCGACGACTACCTGGGGATTTTCGGCGATTTTCAGTCGCTCGGCAAACCGCTCGGCAACGATCTGCGCGAGGGGAAAGCGACCATCCTCCTGCTGGAGACGATGCGCATGGCGAACTCCGCGGACCGGGAGGAGTTGCAGAGTCTCATCGGGCTTCCGGAATACTCAACGGAAACGTTGAACCGGGTCCGCCGGATCATGCGTGATTCCGGAGCCGCCGCGGCGACCACGGCAGAGGCCGCGCAGCTGGCGGAACAGGCGAGAAACATTCTGCGCGGATTCCCGGACAACGCCTGCCGGCAGAACATGCTGGATCTCATCAACTTTCTGATCAACCGCGAGCGTTAGCCGCGGCAGGGACAAATTGTCCCGCACTGTCCCGCACCGTGTCGAAATGTCACGGCCGGGACTTTTTTTTTGCTTTTTTTCTGCCGTGATTTCAAATTGGCACGCCCCTTGCTATTCCTGCAGTCGAAGAACCGGTGAAAACCGGAAAAGAGATTTTTCAAGGAGGTAAATTATGAATATGATTGCAAGATGGAATCACGGAAACGGCCTGATCCCGGTGACCCTGCGCGGTGTGGATGATATCTTCCGTGCGGTGCTGGACCGGATGAGCACCGATTTCAGTCCGGAACTCATGTTTGACAACGGCAATTCGCCGCGGCTGGAGATGGAGGTCGGCAAGGATGCCGTCACCGCCAAACTCCCGATCGCCGGTTGCCGTCCGGAGGATATTGATATCGAAGTTGTCGGCGACAATCTGACCATCCGCGCGACGCGGCAGATGGAAGAGCCGAAGGATGAGAAGGCGCACTATCTCCGGCGCGAACGCTCCTATGAAGAGTATGAAGAGAGCGTCAAACTCCCGGTGCGCGTCAAAGGCGGCGAAACCAAAGCGGAGTATGTCGACGGTGTTCTGACCGTCACGCTGCCCCGTGAAGAGGAAGCCCAGCCCCGCACCCATGTGGTCAAAGTACATTAATGCAACAACGATAGAACAGGAGGCAACAATATGAGTGACGATGTCATGAAAGTTACGGACGGCGAACTTCACGAGGAAACTCTGGAGATCATGCCGCTGGTGGATATTCTCGACGGCAGCGACGGTGTGACGATGTGGTTTGAAGTGCCCGGCGCCAATTCCAAGAGCGTCAACATCGAAGTGAAAGAGGGCGTGATGACCATGACCGCGGACAGCTCCCTGCGCCGCGACGGCAAGAAGCTGGTGTTCAAACGTGTGTTCCAGCTCGCCGACAGTGTCGATGTCGAGAAGATCACCGCCAAGACCCAGGACGGCGTTCTGACGCTGAATATTCCGAAGTCGGAGAGTGCCCGGGTCCACAAGATCAAGGTCAGCTGATACAGAACAGTATCTCATTCTCCACAAAGGGGCCGCTGCAAAGAACCTGCAGCGCCCCCTTTTTTCTTTCTCCGCGCGCAATCGCCGGAGAAGAGCAGATCAACAGCTACGGCTGTACGGCCGGAGCCTGCGGAACCGACGCCCCCGGCTGGGGCGAGAGCGCCTGCGCCTTCTCTTTTGCCCCATTCAGCGCCGGCAGAAGGATGCCGGAGAGAATTGCCATCGTCGATATGCTCGAAGAAGAGATGTTCCAGTTGGAACGCGTGGTCGAGGCGAATCCATCCTTTTCCCGGGTGGTGACGGAGCAGAAGACCGGCGGTGGAACCTTCTGAAGAAATCCGGCGATCATCGGCTCCTCCACCTGCATGACCAGCAGGTTCCAGATCGGCTGGTCGATGTTCACATAAAAGAATCCGAGCCCCCGGGCGGGAATTCCTGCCAGATAGCCGCGGAAGGTCGGCGACTGCATCAATCCGCCCTTGAGCATCGACTCCAGCCGGGCGTCACTGTAGAAAGTGAGTGTACCGTTGGCCGTCACCAGTTCCGGGATCACCGGCAGCGGCAGACCGACGACCGAGTAACGGCCGGCGCTCTTTTGCGTCAGCTGGAGACCGCCCTTCTCCTGCAGCAGCTTGAAGAGCACGCCGTCCCGGTCCGGCATCGACAGCCGGAGCATGGGCAGAGGCGACACGGTGGGATCCGCGGAGACCACCACCAGCGACCAGGTGCCGGAAAGCGTCTTCAGCAGCGCGGAAAGTTCAACTCCGGCCGCAGTACGGCACGCCGCTTCCAGCTGGGCCGGAATCGCTTTGATTTCCGGCGACAGCTCGGCAGATGCCGCAAACTCCTTGACCAGCGAATTCCAGGCAGCGGAGAAATCAAACCGGTACTCGAATGCCAGCCGGGTCGATTCCGGCAGCTGAGCCGGCAGCTGCATCGCCCAGTTCTCTCTGCCGGAGAGATCGAACAACACACCCGGCAGAGAACTGTTCCCGGTGTACAGGTAGGAGCGGTAGGCGGTCAATCCGTCCGGAAGCTGTTTCGTGCTGGATCCCATCGCCTGAATTGCCTCCAGATGCAGTATGCGAACTGCGGCGAGGATTCCCTGAAGCAGTTGGCGCATTTCCGGCTTGACATCGGCGGAAGAACCGCACAGGTCGCCGAGCAGCTCCTGCACCTTCGCCAGCTCCGCCCGGCAACTGCCGTAATAGAGAGAGGAACCGCCCTTGTCTAGGTGAGCCATCGTGGCGTTGAAGGCAACGGAATCATCCACCGCTGCGGGAGCGGCAAACGCGGTCGAGCAGGCCAGACAGCCCGCGGCGCAGGAAATCAGAAATCTTCTCATCACATCCTCCTGTCGTTTGAAGAATCTCCGGGGACCCTGCCCGTACAATATCAGCATTTTGCAGGTTTGCAAACAACCGGGGATAAAATTTATCGAAGTTTTACCCGCATCGGAGTGAAGCGGACTCCGGATTCCACCCGCTCCGGGCCGTCGGCGGAGAACCCGAGATGGCGGTACGCCTCCACCGCGCGCGGCGCGGCAAACACCGTCAGCTCCGTCAGGTCAGGCCGCGCTTTTCCGCACAGTGTCACCGCGCGGGTCAGGAGCCGGCGGCCGATGCCGCCGCACTGAAACTCCGGCTCGACAAAGAACATCGAAATGTGGGAAAAATCCCGCAGCTCCAGCACGCCGATCACCTCGTGCTCCCATTCGGCAACGATGGTGGAACAGCCGTCACTCTGCCGGGCGGCGATCGCCTCCGGCAGAATGTAGGCGAGAAAGGCCTGACACCCATCCGGCTCGTAGCAGGGCCGGATGGAATCCTCGAAACAGGCCAGCGCCACCCGGCAGATGCCGGGCGCATCCTCCGGCCGGTAAATTCGAAGACGCGGTTCGCCCGCCATGGGTCAACGCTCCTCCTCTTCGGCGTCGTTCTCCTCCCGGTCATCGGCAAATGCGCGATGGGGATGCTCTTCCGGCGCGGTAAACACTTTCAACGCCTCGCCGGTGGCACTGCGCCGGTCGCGTTCCGCCAGTTCCTTGATGTACCGGTAGCTGTTGGCCTGGCTGCGGGCGCCGGTGTACGCCGGCACGGTGGGCCGGGTGTAAATCCCGGAGCCGAGCAGACGGCGCTGTTTGTCGGTGTCCGCCAGCTGGAAACGCAGGAGCGTCATGAGCTCGGCCCGGATTTTCTCGTCCTCGACCGGGAAGAGCAGCTCCACCCGGCGGTCAAGGTTGCGGAACATCCAGTCCGCGCTGGAGAGGTAATACTCCTCGTCTCCGTTGTTGAAGAAGTAGAAGAGCCGGCTGTGTTCCAGATAACGGTCGACGATGCTGATGATCCGCAGATTCTCCTGCCCCGGCCGCGGCTTGTAACAGCAGATGCCGCGCACGATGAGATCAATTTCCACCCCCGCATCCGCCGCTTTGTGCAGCAGGCGAATCATCTTTTCGTCGGAGAGGCTGTTCATCTTGGCGATGATCCGCCCCGGCCGGTCGGGCGTGGAGTTGCTGATCTCGCGTTCGATCATCCACATGACCCGCCGCCGCAGATCGAACGGCGAAGCGGCGATCTTGCGCCACTCGGTCGGCGGCGAGGAGTATCCGGTCAGTACGTTGAAGAGGTTCGCCACATCGAAGCAGAGGTCCGGGGCGGAACTCATGATCCCGAGGTCGGTGTAGAGCGCGGCGGTCTTGTCGTTGTAGTTCCCGGTCGACAGGTGGACGTAACGCCGGATGGCCCCCTCCTCGCGACGCACCACCAGCAGCGCCTTGCTGTGCACTTTCAGTCCGGCCACGCCGTAGACGACATGCGCGCCGGATTCCTCCAGAAGTCGCGCCCAGGCGATGTTGTTCCCCTCGTCGAAACGGGCTTTGAGCTCCACCACCACCGTCACCTGCTTACCGTTTTCCGCCGCCCGTTGAAGCGAACGCACGACCGGCGAGTTGCCGCTGACCCGGTAGAGGGTCTGCTTGATCGCCAGCACATCCGGGTCGTCCGCCGCCTCCTGCAGCAGCCGGAGAATCGGCGTAAAGGAGTGAAACGGCGGCGCAACGAGAATCGTTCCGCGGGCCGAAATCGCCTCGAAGACGGACTTGTGTTCCACAAAGGGAGCCGGCATGATCGCCGGCCACGCCGGTTCGAGCAGTTCCGGCAGCCGGGCACGCCCGACCAGTTCGAAAAACTGCTTGAGGTGCAGAGGAGCGCGGCTCGCATAGCGGAATTGATCGTCGAGCCGGAACTGTTCGTCCAGCCAGTCCGCCAGCGCGCCCCGCGTGTTGACCGGGACCTCCAGACGGATCGGTTCGCGATGGCGGCGCTGGAGCAGTTTCTTCTCGATGCTCTGCAGCAGATCCTCCGCCCCCTCGTCCTCGACCGAGAAATCCATATCCCGGGTGATGCGGAAAGGGAAGAACTCCTCCAGTTCGCACCCGGAAAAGAGCAGGCCGAGATTGTCCATAATCAGCTCTTCCAGCAGTACGAACGTGCGTCCGGGCTGATTGTCGGGCACTTCGACAAAACGCGGCAGCCGTTCCGGCACCTCGACGAAGGCGTACACCAGCTTGCTCCGGTCCGCCGGACGCATGCTCACGGCGATTTCGATCGCACCGGAGTTCAGAATCGGGAACGGGTGCGCCTGATCTACCGCCAGCGGCGTCAGCACCGGCAGCACCTGCAGCCGAAAATACCCGGAGAGTTCCGCGCGGACCGTGGCGGAGAGTTCCGCCGGTTTGCGCAACCGGACGCCGTACGTCTCCAGTGCCGGAAGAATGTCGTCGCAGAGCGCCCGGCTCTGCCGTTTCAACAGCCGATCCAGTTTTCTCCGAGCGGCGGCAAGCTGTTCGGAGGGGCGGTTTCCGGCCGGGTCCGGCAGATCCTGATCCATCTTGACCAGCTGGCGGAGCCCGGCGATGCGCACCATGAAGAACTCATCGAGATTGCTGCTGAAGATGGCGATGAACTTCAGCCGTTCCAGCAGCGGATTGGCCGGGGAGAGCGCTTCATCCAATACCCGGGAGTTGAAATCGATCCAGCTCAATTCCCGGCTGATGAAGAGCTCCTGATCCGGAGTCTTCTTCCCGGGTTTCGTCACTTTTTCCTTTTTCATATCAACAGCGGAGCCTCTTCTATTTTCAGATCCAAACCGAACACCTGATTGAACAACCCGCCCTTCCACTCGAGCGAAAGTCGTTCGGAACGGAAGTCGCCCGACTCCGGCACCACCACCGTCATCGTGTGTCCGCGGAGGACCAGTTTCATCTTGTCGAACCGTTTCCGGCGGGAGCAGTCGAGCGCATCCGCCACACGGAGAATCGCCGCCAGCTTCAGCGTGGTCACCTTGTCTTCCGCGGAAAGAGCGGTGTATTCCGGGTGGGACTCGCGGGGCAGCGCCTTGCGGTGGTAGCGGCAGATGGTCGCCACCACCCGCTGCTCGGCCGTGGAGATTCCGGGAAGCTGCATGTTGGAAACCAGATAATAGGTGTGCTTGTGATGCTGCCGCGTATCGACGAACCGCCCGATGTCGTGAAGCCGGGCCGCCGCTTCCAGCAGCAGCGGGGCATTGGGAACGAAATCGAAAGTGCGTTTGAGTTTTTCCAGAAATTTAAGGCAGAGCGCGGCCACCTGCGAGGCGTGGACCGGATCGAAGCCGTATTTCCGGCCGATCGCATCGCAGACGCCGAGCAGATCGTTGTAGAAGGGGTCCGGAGCATTCGCCTCCACACTGCGCCGCACCAGATCGCTGATGAGCGCGGTCCGGGTCGTGGTCCCCAGACAGAGAAAGCGTTCGAAGTGGAACTCATCGAGAAAATAACTGATGATTCCGGCGCACGCCCTGACGCTGGAGGCGACCTCTTCCGGCAACTTGAACTCAGCTGAGAGCGTATCCGGCGTCGTGTCGATCAGTCGCCGGGTGGCCGGCGCCACCGCATCGGGATCGATCGAAACGCACTCGTTTTCATCAAACTCCTCGACGGCGCCGCGGATAATTCCGGCGAGCACCCGGACCGACGCGCCGAGCGCGATCAGCGCCACCGGCTCCTCCGCCTGCCGCCCGACACATTCGGCAAGTCTCTGGCCGATATCCTGCGAACGGAGCGTCTCGATCACCTGTTCAATGGAGACGGCCGAACGGCCGAAGGCGTCGAACAGCCGGGTTGTCCCCAGCGGAATCTCCTCGCAGAAACGCATCAGCCCGTGGGCAAAGTAGAAGATCTGCAGCGAACCGGTGCCGACCATGAGTCCGATTCCGGAAAGGGTTCCGAAATCGAACCGGCGGCGGAGCGCTTCGCGCATCGCGAGATAGGTGATGCGGATCTCCTCCGGCGTCTCCAGAATTTCCAGCTCCAGTCCGGCGTCGTTGCGGATGCGGTTGATGACCAGGTCGCGGTTGAACGCTTCGCGGATGGCGCTGGTGGCGACCACCCGGCAGAAGGTGATCCGGTACTCGGCGAGCTTGTTGGAGAAATCACAGAGCATGGAGGTCAGCCGGGAGAGTGTTTCCGGTGAGACCTGCCCGTGGCGGAAGACGTCGAATCCGAGATTGACGGTCCGGGAAAGGCTTTCGAGCAGGACGATGCCGTTCTTTTTCGAGATTTCAAAAATATCGAGGCGGACGGAATGCGCCCCGACGTCAATGATGCCCGCCTGAAACGGCATCCCCAAGCGTTTGATTTTTTTCATAGACTCCTCTGCTCAGCCCCCGGCGACAACGCGTCAGAACCAGGATTGCGTACTCGGATTATAGTAGATATAGTTGAGATTTGCGAACTTGACAACACCCCGCGCCGTGGCCGGATCGATGCCGACCCGCAGCGTGATCCAATCCGCATCCTCCTCCCCCGCCTCGGGGATGAAGGAGCCGAAATAGACGCCGTCGATCACCAGCGCAACCGGTTCATCGTGATAGCGGCCGCACAGCACCTGCCACTGAAGTTTGCCGAGACGGTCGATGCGGAACTGCAGATCGCAGATGTCGGGATTGCCGGGGCGGGAGATCATCTTCGCCTCACGGATGTTCTTGCTGCTGAAATTCTGGTTGGTATTGATCCAGACGGTGCGGCCGTCCAGCGCCTGGATCTCCTTCTCCAGCTCGCTGGCGCGCGGATATTTGACGATCGAGAAGATTCCGACGATGTAGCGGGGCTGATAGTTTTCGCTGTTCGGGTCCTCCGAGCGGGAGCTTTCGCCGGACATCGCCTCGCGAAACGCCTCGCGGAAGGTATCGCATCCGGTCAGAGCCGCAGTCAGTATCACAGCACAGATAAAACGGAACAGGTGATGCATTCTTCTTTCCTCATGCTTGTGGAGCTAATATAGCGCCTGATTTTTTCGTTTTCCATTGGCAAGAATGGACTATTCATGTATATTAACACTATCTTAACCAAAATCCAGCACGGAACGATAAAAATTATGATAAAATACATGGTAATCGGCGATCCCATCTCCCACAGCCGCTCCCCCGGGATGCAGAATGCCGCCTTCGAAGCATGCGGTCTGGGCTCCCCTTACGGGCGGCGGCACGTCACGCCGGAAGAGCTGCCGGAGTTCGTAAAGTTCGCCCGGAAAGAGCTTGCCGGCGTCAACCTCACCGTGCCGCACAAGGCGGCGGTGATTCCGCTGATCGACCGGGTTGACCCGGAAGCCGCCGCGGCAGGGAGCGTCAACACTCTCGTGATCGAAAACGGAAAAATTTTCGGCACCAGCACCGACGGCTACGGACTCGAACACGCCCTGCTGGCGAATTTCCACCGGCCGGTCCGCGGCGCCGCCTTCTGCTTCATCGGCGCCGGCGGCGCGGCACATGCGACGGCGTTTCATCTTGCCGGATGCGGTGCGCGGGCAATCCGGCTGGCCAACCGGACGATCGGGAAAGCGGAGGAGCTGGCCGACCGGCTCCGCCAGCGCAATCCGGAACTGCTCGTGGAAACCGCCGGAATCGGCGACACCGAACAGCTTGCTCGCTGGTTTGCCGACACCGATTTTCTGATTCAGGCGACCAGTCTCGGCCTGCGGCCGGACGACCCCGCCCCCTTCCCGCTCGAACTGCTCCACTCCGGCCTGCCCCTCTCGATCTTCGACACCATCTACCGGGAGACGCCGCTGCTGAAACGGGCCGGCGAACTCTCCCTGCCCTGCGCCGGCGGGATGGATATGCTGATCTATCAGGGGGCGAAATCCTTTGAAATCTGGACCGGGCGGCCTGCGCCGATCGAGGCGATGCGCCGCGGTTTTCTGGAGGCTCAGCCATGCTGATCCTTACCGAGGGAAGTTTTCCGTGGTGGACCAGGCTGGGGCTGGAGTATCCGGAGCTTCTGACCATCGCGCTGGTGGCGGTCTTCGCGGTCGGGAGCTGTTTCGGCAGTTTTCTGAACGTCTGCATCTGGCGGCTCCCGCTCGGGGAATCCATCGTTTCGGTGCCCTCGCACTGCACGAAATGCGGCTATGAAATCCGCTGGTATGACAACATTCCGATTTTCAGCTATCTCGTTCTCCGAGGGCGCTGCCGCAACTGCCGCGAACCCTATTCGCCCCGTTATCTGATCGTCGAGGCGCTGACCGGGGCTCTCTTCGTGGCGGTCTTTCTCAAGGTCGGCCTCACCAGCCAGCCGCCGGCGATGCTGGCGCTCTACTGGGTCATGGTGATGCTCTGCGTCACCACCAGCTGGATCGACGTCGAACACCGGCTGATTCCGGATGCGACCACCCTGCCCGCCCTGCTGTTCGGTCTGGCGGTCGGCACGGCATTTCCGTCGACGCAGGGGTGCGACACCTATCCGGCCGCCCTGCTCCGGGCGGCGGCCGGTGCGGCAATTCCGGGCATCTTGCTGACGATCTTCACGATCGCCGGCCGCCTGGCCGCCCGTCGCGAAGTGCTGGGCTGGGGCGACGTCAAATTCGCCGCGGCGGCAGGCGCTCTGCTCGGTGCGGCAGGCGCGTTGTTCTGTGTGGCAACAGGCGCCCTGGCCGGAACGGTGTACGGCATTGCACTTGCACTCACCAGAAAACGGTCGATGAAACATCTGGCGATTCCCTTCGGCCCGTTTCTGGCGGGAGGGGCGCTGGTCTGGATCTTTTTCGGGGAAAAAATCCTTCGCTGGTATTTGTCGCTTCTGCGGCTTGCACAATAGAATCGCGGTGTTATATTAAAATTTCAAGATCTGCGACACAATTTGACATTGAACGCATAAAATCAGGAGAAAAAAATGGCTTCCATGTTCGATGCGGCAAAAAAGGTGTACGGCAATCTCGGCGTCGATGTCGAGGCGGCATTCCGGCGGCTGGATGAGATCGCCGTGAGCATTCACTGCTGGCAGGGCGACGACGTCGCCGGATTCGAAAACGACTGCGGTCTCGACGGCGGCATCGCGGTGACCGGCAACTATCCCGGCCGCGCCCGCAACGCCGATGAACTGCGCGCCGACATCGACAAGATGCTCAGCCTGGTTCCCGGCCGCAAGCGGCTCAATGTCCACGCCATCTACGCCGAAACCAACGGCAAGAAAGTCGGCCGCGACCAGATTGCGCCGGAGCACTTCTCCCGCTGGATCGACTGGGCGAAGACCCGCAAGGTCGCGCTGGACTTCAACCCCTCCTTCTTCTCGCACCCGATGGCGTCGAGCGGCTTCACGCTGAGCAGTCCGGACAAAGCGGTCCGCCGCTTCTGGATCGATCACGGCATCGCCTGCCGCAAGATCGCCGAAGCCTTCGGCCGTGAACTCGGCAGCTGCTGCATCACCAACTTCTGGGTGCCGGACGGGTTCAAGGACATCCCCTTCGACCGGCTTGCCCCGCGGGAGCGGCTCCGCGACTCGCTCGATGAAATCTTCGCGGTCAAGATCGATCAGAACTGCAACCGCGATGCGGTCGAGAGCAAACTCTTCGGCATCGGTGCGGAAAGCTGCACGGTCGGCTCGCATGAGTTCTACATGGGGTACGCTCTGCGCAACAACAAGCTTCTCTGCCTCGACGCGGGCCATTTCCACCCGACCGAAGTGATCTCCGACAAGCTCACCAGCTGTCTGCTCTTCCTGGATGAAGTGCTCCTGCACGTGAGCCGCGGCGTCCGGTGGGACAGCGACCATGTGATCATCATGAACGAGGAACTGCGGGCCATCGCCGAAGAGGTGATCCGCCATCACTACGACAAGCGCGTTCACATCGGGCTGGACTACTTCGACGCCTCGATCAACCGGATCATGGCGTGGACCATCGGCGCGCGCAATATGTCCAAGGCGTTGCTGATGGCGCTGGTCGAACCGGCGAGCCTGATCGACGAGGCGGAAAAACGCGGCGACTTCTCCAGCCGTCTTGCGCTCTTCGAAGAGTGCAAGACCCTGCCCTTCGGCGCCATCTGGGACGAATACTGCAACCGTTGCGGCGTTCCGGTCGGCACCGCCTGGATCGACGTGGTCAAGTCCTACGAAAAGAACGTGCTTTCCAAGCGCAAGTAATCGATCGAGCTGTCACTTTCCGGATGCGGCGCAGTATGGGGACCGCGTCCGGAAAGATTTTGTATCAAACCTTACAGAGACAGGAATATTCAACATGTCAAACCTGACCATCATCCGCGAACTCTCCAACCGTTACGGCTCCAATCCGGAATTCGTTCTCGCCGGTGGCGGAAACACCTCCTGCAAGGATGAGAAATATCTCTACGTCAAGCCCAGCGGCGTCGCCCTGGCGAAGGTTGCCGAAGAGGATTTCGTCAAGCTCGAACGCGAAGCGGTGCGCCGTTGCTTCGAGATGCCGGAAGAGCTTTCCGGAGCGGAACGCGAAGCGCTGGCCGGGCGGCTGTTGAATTTTGCCGTGGTGAGCACCACCGGCCGCCGCCCCTCGGTGGAGGCGCCGCTGCATGAACTCATGCCGTTCACCTTTGTGGTGCACCTCCATCCGGCGATGGTCAATGGACTTACCTGCGGCCGCGACGGCGAAGTGGTGTGCAGGGAGCTGTTTCCGGAAGCGCTCTGGCTGCCGGCCACGGATCCGGGCTTCATCCTCGCCAACGCCGTCTATCGGGCGAACCTCGCCTACAAGGAGCGGACCGGCCGCCCGGCGTCGGTGATCTTTCTGCAGAACCATGGCGTCTTCGTCGGCGCCGACACCGCCGCGGAAATCGAGCAGATTTACGCGGAGATCATGAGGAAACTGCGTGCGCGGTATCAGGCCGCCGGCATTCCGGCGGAACTGGAGTGCGGCGAACTCGACCGCGAAACGGTGAACGCCTTCGCTCCGCTGCTGCGCGGCTGGCTCGGCGACGGGGAAACACCCGTCACCGTCAAATCGCTCCCCCCCTTCCGCACCGCCCGCGGGCCGCTGACCCCGGACCATATCGTCTACGCGAAATCCTTCGCACTGGTGACCGAAAAGCCGACGCGTGAAGCGATCGAAGCGTTCGAAAAGCAGAACGGGTACAAGCCGCTGGTGGTGGAGGTTCCCGGCAAAGCGGTCTTCTGCGCCGGGAAAAACGCACCCGGAGCCAACACCGTCGCCCTGCTCGCCCGCGACGCGGGCCGGGTGCAGCGATTCGCCGACGCGTTCGGCGGAGCCGCGTTTCTGAGCGACGAACGCCGCAGTTTCATCGAGAACTGGGAGGCGGAATCCTACCGCCGTAAAGTTGCCGGCGGCGCGAATGCCGTTTTGACCGGCAAAGTGGCCGTCATCACCGGCGGTGCGCAGGGCTTCGGCTTCGGCATCGCCGAAGAGCTGGCGGCCGCGGGAGCGACCGTCGTGATCGCCGACCTCAACTTCGCCGGGGCGGAAAAGGCGGCGCAGACCATTCACGCCTCCGGCGGAACCGGTGCGGTCGCCGTCAACATCGCTGACGAGGAATCGGTGGCGAAGATGGTGGAGACGGTCGTGGAATCGTTCGGCGGCATCGACCTTTTCGTCGCCAACGCGGGGGTGCTCAAGGCGGGTTCGGTCAAGAGCTTCGAGAAGAAGGACTGGGATTTCGTCACCAACATCAACTACACCGGCTACTTCCTCTGCGTCAAGCATGTGGCGCCGGTGATGGCTCTGCAGAACTCCGCCTGTTCCGGCTGGACCGATATCGTGCAGGTCAACTCCAAGAGCGGACTGGTCGGCTCGAACCGCAACGGCGCCTACGCCGGCGGGAAATTCGGCACGATCGGCCTCACCCAGAGCTTCGCGCTGGAGCTGGTTGCCGATCACATCAAGGTCAACAGCGTCTGCCCGGGGAACTTCTTCGATGGTCCCTTGTGGTCCGACCCGGTGCGCGGTCTGTTCGTGCAGTATCTTCAAAGAGGGAAAGTTCCGGGCGCAAAGAGCGTGGCGGATGTCAAGGTTCACTATGAGAAACAGATTCCGATGCATCGGGGCTGTTACCCCTCCGACGTGGCCAAGGCGATTCTCTACGCGGTCATGCAGCCCTATGAGACCGGCCAGGCGATCCCCGTGACCGGCGGTCAGGTGATGCTCAACTAAACGGGGAGTGATGAAAGAGATTTAGAATGCAAGAGGAAATCAGAAACATTCTGCTGGCAATCGGCGAGGATCCCGCCCGCGAAGGATTGCGGGACACTCCCAAACGGGTGGAAAAGAGTTTGCAGTTTCTGACCCGCGGTTATCGGCAGAATCTGACTGAAGTGGTCAACGGCGCGCTGTTCGATGCGGAATCGGACGACATGGTCATTGTTCGCGACATCGAATTTTTCAGCATGTGCGAACATCACATGCTGCCGTTTTTCGGCAAATGCCATGTCGGTTACATTCCGAAGAAGAAAATTCTCGGCGTGAGCAAGGTCGCACGCATCGTGGATATGTTCGCCCGCCGCCTTCAGATTCAGGAGCGTCTGACCCGGCAGATCTCCGGAGCGATCATGGAGATCCTCGATGCGGAAGGCGTCGGGGTCGTCATGGAGGCGCGCCACCTCTGCATGCAGATGCGCGGTGTGGAAAAACAGCACTCGGTGATGACCACCAGCTCGATGGTCGGCTCCTTCCGGCGTGAGCTGGCCACCCGCAACGAATTCACGCGGCTGATCCGATGAGGGCGCTGGTACAGCGGGTGACGGCGGGCAGCGTCGTCATCGACGGGGAAACCGTGGGGAAAATCGGTCCGGGGCTGGTGATCCTGCTCGGAGTCGCACCCGACGACACAGCGAAGGACGCCGCCTGGCTCGCCGCGAAGTGCGCAAATTTGCGCATCTTCGAAGACGAGGCGGGCAAGATGAACCGGTCGCTGCTGGAAACCGGCGGGGCGGCCTTGATCGTTTCGCAGTTCACGCTGTACGGGGATTGCACCCAGGGGCGGCGTCCCTTCTTCGGCGGAGCCGCCGAACCTCAGGTGGCAATTCCGCTCTATGAAGCGTTCATTGCCGAAGTGAAGAAACTGGGAGTACCGGTCGCAACCGGCAGATTCGGAGCATACATGCAGCTCGAAATTCACAATGACGGCCCGGTAACTTTGATGGTGGAGTCAAAATGAAACGGAAAAACGTCGTCGTTCTGGGAGCCACCGGCTCGATCGGCCGCAGTACCGCCGCGGTGTTGCGGGCCCATCCGGAGCAGTTCCACGTTGCCGGTCTGGTGGCACGGAGCAGCCTCCGGGAGCTGGCGGCGCAGGCGGCGGAGTTTCATCCGGATACCGTCATCACGACCGATCCCGCCCGGCTGGCGGAGCTGAAAGCACAGCTTCCGGCAGACCAGCCGTGCGCCGCCGGATGGGAAGCGGTGCAGGAGCTGGTCACCGCACCGGCAACCGACATCGTTGTATGCGCCATCGTCGGAACCGGCGGGCTGGAGCCGGTGATCGCCGCGCTCCGGGCGGGGAAACAGGTCGCCCTCGCCAGCAAGGAGGTGCTGGTCATGGCCGGGGAACTCATCCGGCGGGAGCTGGACGCCTCGCCCGGCGGCTCGATCGTTCCGGTGGACAGCGAGCACTCGGCGATTTTCCAATGCCTTGCCGGCCGGGGAACCCCTGAAGTCAAACAGCTCTGGCTCACCGCTTCCGGCGGACCGTTCCGCCACTGGAGCGCAGAGCGGATCGCCGCGGCTACGCTTCAAGACGCTCTCGCGCACCCGACCTGGAACATGGGGCCCAAAGTGACGATCGACTCCGCCTCGCTGATGAACAAGGCGCTGGAGCTGGTGGAGGCGCATCACCTCTTTCGAATTCCGCCGGAACGGCTCAAGGTATTGATTCATCCGCAGTCGCTGATCCACTCGATGGTGGAGCTGTGCGACGGCAGTTTTATCGCGCAGATGTCGAAACCGGATATGCGTTTTGCCATCCAGTACGCGCTGACCTGGCCGGAGCGCTCTGCCGTGGGGGGACTGCCGCAACTGGATTTTTCCGCCGGGCTGCATTTCGATTTCCAGCTGCCCGACCGGAACCGGTTTCCATCGCTGGAGTTTGCCGAAGAGGCGATGCGGTGCGGCGGCACCATGCCGGCGGTGATGAATGCGGCCAACGAAGTGGCGGTGGAGAAGTTCCGCCGCGGCGAAATCGGTTTTGCCCGGATCTGGGCGATCATCGAGGCGACGATGCATGCCCACCACCCCGAACCGCAGCGTGATCTGGAAACCATCCGCAATGCCGATGCCGAGGCGCGACGTTTTGCAGAAGCGTTACAGTAAGCAACTTTGAACCAGGAGAAACGGAATGTCCAGTGCCCCTCCCCCCCGGGATCGACGACTCCACCGACTGCTCTGGGGCGGTGTCCTGTTGATCGGCATTGCCGCGCGTCTTACTCATCTCTTTTCCGGACTGGAGTACGACGAAATCTGGACGCTGGAAAATTTCGCCCCTCTGCCGCTTTCCCGGATTCTCACCGACCTCGCGCTGCCGAACAACCATCCGTTGAACACACTGGGCGTCTGGATATGCGCCACGCTCTTCCAGTCGCCATGGAGCATCCGTCTGCCCGCTCTGCTGGCAGGGCTGGGAGCATTGCCGCTGATGGCGCTGGTCGCTTTTCTGTGGAGCCGGAAATGGCTTGCCGCCTGGGTTGCCACGCTGATTTTCGCGCTCTGCACGCCGGTCATCCTTTACGCGCAGCAGGCGCGGGGATACAGCATTCAACTGTTTTTTCTACTGCTCTTCGCCGCCGGATTTCTGCTGGCGCGGAAGTTTCGACCGGCAAAACCCCGTTTCCTTCCCGAAATCATGGTGTTTCTCGGTGGGGCCGGAGCGATTCTGACGCTGCCCACCTCGATTCTCTACCTCGGTGTCATCGCGCTGATCGGCTATTTTCTCTGCCGGAGCCTTCCGTTCTCCCGCCTGCCGTTGCGGACCGTGCTGACGCTCGGCGTCGTGTTGACCGCCCTCTGGTACGGAGTCAACTATCAGGCGCTTCAGGCGGCGCGGGTCTGGGGAATCCCCGTCACCGGATTCCAACAGTTTCTGGAGCTGATTGCCGACACCATGATGCAGTTGAATGGTCCGGCGGTACTGCTGCTCGCACTCTGCGGACTCCTGTTGCGGAGCCGCCGGAGCCGGCCGCTGCTGCTTTTTTATGTGGTTGCATTCGGTTCGGCACTCGTCACCAATGCGGGGGGGGCCCGCGTCTACCTGCCGCTGACAGTTCCTACCGCGATCCTGGCGGGGATGGGGGCGGAGGCGATTTTCCGCCGGTTGTACCGGCGTTTCCCCCGGCCCTGGAGTTCCGCACTCCTCCTTCTATTGCTGGCCGCCCTGCTCTTCTGGAACGGGAAGCAGAATGCAAAGGAGTGGCCGGTCCGCGACTGGTATCTGCTCCATGAAGAGCTTCGCCGTCTCGCTCCGGAGGAACTTTTCGAGCTGGACGCCGGCGACGGGTATCCCTATTGCTGGAACAACCATCCGGGGGCGGTCGAAGATTACCGGCAACGTCTGCTCAATACGGAGCGGGAACGAAGCCTCGTTTCATTCCTGCCGCCTGGACATTTGAATGGAATTGATATAAAAGGAGGCAGTCGGCCGTTGCATCTGCAGGAGATAAACTCCGTTCCCCGGGAACAGATCGGCCCGGATTTCACGGTATGCCGTTACCGTCTTTCTGAAATTTTCAGCACTCCTCCCGCTGGCAGCGATCTGCTGGTGGTGATTCGCCCATTGCAGAGCAATCTTTTCCGTCAGTTCATTCAGGAGTTTTACCTGGCATATCCGACGCATCTGCGCATGAACTCCTGGTTGACTCTGCCGTATACCATCAGAAGGCAGCCATATCAGGCCGCAACACTGATTCTGCATTGCGACGAACCGGAACGTCTCGATTGGAAAAGTTTCCGAAACCGGATCCGGGGCGCGATCAGCGTCTACCGTATCCTGCCGATGGAGAGGAAAAAAGCGGTAAATCACGAAATATCTGACAAAAATTCCCTTGAAAAAAGATAAAAATCAAGTATGATATGATTTCGAGGAAATTTTTGCGTAGTTCATTCCCGGCAGAATTTTGCCGGATTATTATGGAAAGAGTTGTATGGAACAAGTGATGGATATTCTGCTGTCGATCGGGGCGCTGGCTTTCGTCTTCATTGCGATCGGCTTCTGTATTTTTTCGCATGAACTCGGTCATTTTCTCGCGGCAAAGTGGCGGGGAATGCACATCGACGCCTTTTCGCTCGGATTCCGCCCCTTCTGGAAAAAGAAGATCAACGGGGTGGAATACCGGCTCGGCTGGCTCCCCTTCGGCGGTTATGTCGAGCTGCCGCAGGTGGATGCCACCGACGCGGTCCCCAAAGCCGCCGACGGCACGGAACTGCCGCGCGCCAAGGCCATTGACCGGATTATCACCGCGGTGGCCGGGCCGCTGTTTAACATCCTTTCCGGCCTGCTGATCGCCTGTTTCGTCTGGTGGATCGGCATGCCGCAGGACAGCCCGAAGATGCGGGAGATCACCGTGCTTTCCGTCGATCCGGCGGGGCCGGAGTATGCGGCCGGTCTGCGGCCGGAGGACAAGATCGTCAAAATCAACGGCGAACCCTTTTTCTCGACCTGGGCGCAGTTCGTCAGCAAAATTCTCTTCTCGATCGGCAAAGTTGATCTGGAGGTGATCCGCGACGGGAAACCGGTCACCATCTCCTACACGCCGGTGGACAATCCGAACGCGCCGGGCCGGTTGCGCAGCGAAAAAATCGCCTGGCCCTTCTTCCAGCCGCTCATTCCGCTCGAACTGGTGCCGGAAAAAGGCTCTCCGGCCGAAAAGGCGGGCATCAAGGCGGGAGATTATGTCGTGGCGATCGACGGTATGCCGATCGTCGACTTCGATGAATTCCTCTTCGGCATCAATCTGGCCGGAAACAATCCGATTCGAATGACGCTGCGCCGCGGGGATGAGACGGTTGAAGTAACCGTTCGTCCGGAGCCGGTCACTCCCTCCCCGGGGCCGGAATTCAGCCGCTACATGACCGGCATCTATATGCAGCCGGCCGGAGCGGAAGGCGGCGTCACCGTCGCCGGCGTCATGCCCTACTCCGCCGCTCTCGCCGCCGGTTTGAAACCGGGCGACCGGCTGCTCGAAGTGGACGGCAGAAAAATTACCGCGCCGGCAGAGTTCAGCGAAACCATTGCCAAACTCAAGGGCACCCCGTTCCGCTTGACCTATGAGCGCGACGGCAAGACCAGCGAGGTCACGCTGGCGGCCCGGCTGATCACGCCGCACACAATCGGGGTGACAATCTCCCTGCTGGACCATCCGACGCCGATTCAGCAGTTCGTTTCGACCATCGACATGAGCTACAAGTCTCTGCGCGGCATTCTGGTCCGGCTGGGCAACCGGCTCGGTCTGACCGAACAGACCAGCACGCTCAAACCGAGCCACATGTCCGGCCCGCTCGGCATGGGGCTGGTGCTGTTCAACTCGGTGCGGAGCGCCTCGCTCATCAGCGGCATCTACTTTGTCGTGGTCATCTCCTTCGCGCTGGCGATCTTCAATCTGTTCCCGCTGCCGGTGCTCGACGGCGGTCACATCCTCTTCGGTCTGATTGAGATTATCTTCCGGCGACCGCTGCCGGTTGTGGTGGTGAAAGTGCTCTCCACCATCTTTGTGACGCTGCTAATCAGCCTGATGCTCTACGTCACCTTCTTCGACGGAAAACGAATCTACTATTCGATCTTCCCGGAACGGAGCGACGTTCCGGCCGCAAAGGAATCTGTCGGAGAAAAAACGAATGCCAATCCAACGCCGAAACAGCCGTAAAATCCGGATCGGCACCGTCGAAGTCGGCGGCGATGCACCGGTGTCGATCCAGTCGATGACCAACACCGACACCCGCGACACCGCCACGACACTCGATCAGATCAATCGCCTCGCCCGGCTCGGATGTGAGATCATCCGGGTCGCGGTGCCGGACGAAGCCGCCGCGGACGCCCTTGCGGAAATCACCGAAAAAAGTCCGATTCCGGTCATCGCCGACATCCACTTTGACTACCGGCTCGCCCTGCGGGCCATCGATCGTCACGTGACGGCAATCCGTCTCAACCCCGGCAATCTCGACTCTCCGGAACACATCCGGCTGGTTGCGGAGTCCGCAGTCCGCCACGGAGTTCCAATCCGCGTAGGCGCGAACACCGGCAGTCTCCGCCCGGGAGTGATTCGCCGCATGATGGAGCGTGGGCTCTCCCATGACGACGCCATGGCGGAAGCGCTGGTGGTTTCCGCCATGAACGAGTGCGCTCTGCTGGAGAAATTCGGCGTGACGGAGATCAAGGTGGCGCTGAAATCCTCCAGCGTACCGGTGACGGTGGCGGCCTACCGGAAGTTTGCCGCCCGCACCGATTATCCTCTGCACATCGGCGTGACCGAGGCGGGGACGCCCGGCCGCGGCATCGTCAAATCCGCCGTCGGAATCGGAGCGCTGCTGCTGGAAGGGATCGGCGACACGCTCCGGGTCAGCCTGACCGCCCCGCCGGACGAGGAGGTGATCGCCGGACGGCGCATTCTGGAAGCGTGCGGCCTGCGCGACGCCAGCCCGGAAATCGTCTCCTGCCCGACCTGCGGCCGCACGGAAATTGATCTCATCGGGCTGGCCAACAAAGTGGAGGAGCTGGTGGCGGAGATCAAGGCCGAGGGGGCGACGATCCATCTGCGCAAAATCGCGGTGATGGGCTGTGCGGTCAACGGCCCGGGAGAAGCGCGCGACGCCGATCTTGGGCTGGCCGGCAGCAAGGCGGGGAAACTGGTGATGTTTCGCTTTGGTGAAGTGGTCGGAGCGTTCGATCCCGAAGAGGGGTTGGAATACTTCCGGCTGGAGATACTCAAACACGTAACCCAGGGGAAAGGTGGCAAAAATGCATGAATTCAAATGGTTGCTTCCTGCTTGCGCATGTGCGATGTTCGCATTTGCGGCGGAGGCAAAAGTGGAGCTGGCGCCGGTATTCACCGACAACGCCGTGCTTCAACGCGGAATGGAAGTTCCGGTATGGGGAAAAGCCGATCCCGGCGAAGAGGTTACCGTCAAATTTGCCGATCAGAGCGTGAGTGCGAAAGCCGGTGAAGACGGCAAATGGATGGTGAAGCTTGCTCCGATGAAGGAGAGCAGCGAGAACCGCACGCTCGAGGTTTCCGGCAAAGAGAATAAACTTTCGGTCGCCAATGTTCTGGTGGGTGAGGTTTGGCTCTGCAGCGGGCAGTCCAACATGGAGCTCCCGCTCTGGGGAGGCAATCCCCGGTTCCGCCACTATGATGGAGACAAGGTGGCGGCCCAGTCGAACTTCCCGCTCATCCGCATTGCCCAGATGCGTCCGTACGGTTGGTCTACGCTGCCCCGGACCGATTTCAAAATCACCTGGCAGCCGGTCCGCCCGGACAACATCGCGCCGTTCACCGCCGCCGGCTTCTTCTTCGGCCGTGAACTTTTCCAGAAACTCAACATTCCGATCGGTCTGATCAGCTCCCACTGGGGCGGCACCCGGATCGAGCCGTGGACCCCGCCGGAGGGCTTCAATTCGGTGCCGGAACTGGCGGGCATCGCACGCGACGTCAATGCCAAGCTGCCCGGTACTGCTGATTACAAAAAGATCAACGAAGCGACGCAAAAGGCTTACGCCGAGTGGATGGAAAAGTGCAAAGCCGCACTCGCCAAGGGGGAAGTGACCCCGCCGCCGCCGGCGTATCCGAATGAACTCAAGGCGTATACCAATCATCAGCAGCCGACCGTGCTTTACAACCGGATGATCTATCCCTTCGTCCCCTATGCAATGCGCGGCGCCATCTGGTACCAGGGCGAAGCCAACCTCGGCGACGGAGCGCTCTACACGCAGAAGATGCAGGCGTTGCTCAACGGCTGGAAGAAGGTGTTCCTCAACCCGGACTTCAAACTGTATTTCGCTCAGCTCGCCCCCTTCACCTACGGCGGCGACAAGACCCGCCTGCCCCAGATCTGGGAGGCACAGCAGAAATTTGCCGAAAGTGAAAAAGATGCCGGAATGGCGGTCATCAACGACGTCGGCAACCTCAAGGATATCCATCCGAGCGACAAAAAAACGGTGGGAGAACGGCTCGCCCTGCTCGCGCTCAAACGCGACTACGGCATGAGCAACCTCAAGGCGGACTCCCCCACGCTGAAATCGCACCGTATCGAGAACGGCAAGTTCATTCTCGACTTCAATGCGGTCGAGCAGTGGACCACCAAAAACAACAAGCCGGCCGCCAACTTTGAAGTTGCGGCGGTGGACGGTGTTTTCTATCCGGCTTCCGTCGAGATCCGCGGAACCAGCCTCGTGGTCGGCTCCGACAAGGTGAAGGCACCGAAGTCGCTGCGTTACATGTGGGATCAAACCGACGAAGCGACCCTCGCCAACGAAGCGGGCCTGCCGCTCGGCGCCTTCCGGATCGAGCCTCCGGTCGTGCTTGACGAACTGGTCTCCTACTTCAAAGAGTCCTCGAAACTGGTCTATGAGTACAATCTTCTGAGCGGCTCCGGCTTCGGCGACCGCACCAAGGTCAATTACCTCGCCGACAACAGCGCCGGGGTCACGGGCAACCTCACGGAAATCACCTATCTGGCGGTGCTCACCGGCAACGACGGCAAAGTGAAGTGGGTGGCGGTTTCCATGAATCCCTTCGTCAACGACGCGAAGAAGATCGGTGTTCCGGTCAAATCGGCGAATGCCATGTTCCAGACCCGGATTCAGAATATGCGGGTGCTCTCGAATGTCCCCGGCATCAAAACCGGCATCATCGGAGAAGGCAACATCGAATTCTGGCCCGGCAATTACGGCACGAACAATTCGGCCCGGATTCCCGGCGCCAACAACAGCACCTATGATTTCGGCGATCAGCCGAATCAGGGCGTCGGCTACGGTTCGATGCAGATCCACAACTACCGGGCGCGTCAGACGGTGTTTGCCTATAACAAATTCGACGCGGGCAAAAACAGCGATCTCGGCATCGGCAATGCTCCCGGCCGGAATCCCGACTGGACCTTCACCGGTTCCGCCCGGAATTACAAAGAGGCGAAGCTCTACGTCTTTGTCAAAGAGCGTCCCCGCATGAAAGCCGATGCCGTCATGGCGCTGGTCAATGCGAAGGTCCCGGCGGCAGCGGCCATGAAGCCGCTCTACTGCTGCGATCTGCGTACCGGCGTCAAGGGCGAAAACGTCAGCTACGAGTTCGACGACTCCGCCGCGCTCACCGGCAAGGTCCGCAAGGTCGGTTACTTCCTGCAGCTTACCGGGAACGACGGCAAAGAGTCGTGGGTGTTCGCATCGATGGATGCATTCTCTCCGGATGCGAAGAAGCTCGGTGTCCCGGTCTACAGCACCGGTGCAATCTTCCAGACGATCGTGAAGAATCTGGAAGTCGCCAGCAATGTCCCGGGCGTCAAGACCGGGAAGTTTGAGGATGGAAACATCGAGTTCTGGGCGGCGAATTACGCTCAGCCGAATGAGAAAGCGATTCCGGGAGCCAGCAACGACGTGTTCGACTTCGGCGACCGCCGGCAGGATCCTGCCAACGGTTACGGTTCGATGCAGGTCCACAACTACCGGGAGAAGCAGACCGTGTTCGCGTTCAATCAGTTCCGCGGCGGCAACCGTGCCGACTGCGGCATCGGCAATGCGCCGGGCAAAAACACGGATTGGACCTTCAGCGGTTCGATGATGAACTACAGCAAGGCGTTGCTCTGCGTGCTGGTCGAACTGGAATAACAGTTCTGAAAACAGAGAAGGGCTGTTGCAAAACCTGATGGTTATGCGACAGCCCTTTTTTCGACAGTACCGGACTGTTTCAGCGTTCGAGAATCTCCCGCAGCGCCGCGGCGATCTCCCGCCGTTCCGTTTCCGGCAACGGCAGGAACGGCAGCCGCGGATTTCCGCACTCGATCCCCTTGACCAGCATCATCGCCTTGCCGGCGGCGAGGCCGCCATGCCGGTTGAGCAGATCAACCCCCTGACAGATCTTGTGCATCCCCGCGAGGACGGCGGCCCGGTCGCCGGCTTCAAAGGCGCGCCATACGGCGGTATAGAGTTCCGCGGAGTAGTTGTAGGTACTGCCGATGAAGCACTCCGCGCCGACCGCCAGCGCTCCGGCGAAGAACTCGTCGACGCCGTAGATGACATCGTATCTGCCGTCGCAGGCCCAGCGGCAGTTCTGATACTCGTAAAGATTGTGGTGGTTGAATTTGATGCCGGCGAGGTTCGGAATCCGCCCGTCGGCCTTCTCCAGAAATTCCACCATCGAAAGATTCACGCCGGAATTCATCGTGTGGTAGTAGTAGAACGGCAGTTCCGGAGCCGCCGCAGCCGCCGCCGCGCAGAACTCCACCAGCGCTTCGACACTGCCGGGTTTGAAGTAGCAGGGAGGAACCACCGAAGTGGCGTAAAATCCCAGACGCTGCGCCTCGCGGCCGAGGACCTCGACGTCACCGAGCGCAAGCGCACCGGTGTGGGCGATGAGCTTCAACCGCCCGCGCGAGGCAGCGGTCCACGCCTCCATGATCGCGATGCGTTCCGCGACGGAGCAGGAGATTCCCTCGCCGGTGGTTCCACAGATGTAGGCCCCCTTGACGCCGTCGGCGACGAGAGAATCCGCCTGACGGGCGATCATCTCGCAGTTGAGTTCACCGTTTGCATGAAATGCCGTGAAAGGAGCGGCGATCAATCCGGAAAGATGTTCGATTTTCATGATATGCTTCCTTGAATTCCTATAAATAAAATCACGTTCTGGTGCTGCTCAGGGGAGGAAAAAATCCGACGGCTGAAGCGAACAACCGCGAATCTGCCCCCGGTCCACCGCGTCATCGACGATGTAATAGACGATGTAGATCTCCCCGTCCGGGAACTGGACCCAGCCGGAATATCCGAGATCGGCGTGAGAGGAGCGATCGTAATCGATCGGCAGAATCCGGGCTCGCGCTTCCCACCGCGAAGAGGAGAGGACGGAATCCCGGTCGGTCAACGCGGCAAAAAAGTTCTGTGTACTGTTTCCGAATCCTCCCATGCCGCCCTGATGGAACCGGTAGGTGATCAGAATAGAGCCGTCCTGCAGCATCCCGGCGACGGGACGATGGCAACCGGGGAGCGGGAAGTCGATCAAAGGCCCCCAGCTTTCGCCGTTGTCGAAGGAGAGCGTCTTCTTGCAGTCCAGCCCGCGCCCGCTGTTTTCGCGCAGGAACGCGGCGATCACGCCGTTGCCGAGCGGCAGCAGAGAGACTTCGCAAAGCTGAAACGCGGGATCCTTCGCCACCGTGACCGGTTCGCTCCAGCTCTTCCCCTGGTCGTCGGACCAGCGGAGGAACTGCGCCAGTGCGCCATCCTGCGCATGATGTGCGGAGATGATCCAGCGGCCGTTGTCGAGTTCGAGAAGTTTATCCGGCACGATGCCGAGGAGCGGCGTCTTGACCGGTTCGCTCCAGGTGGCGCCATCATCGCTGGAAAAGCAGAGATAATTTTCGGCTGTCTGCGTCTGCTCGCCGCCGGCCCCCCACTCCATCCGGTCAAAGATGATCACCAGCCGCCCGTCGCGCAACAGTGTGATGCGCGGGCAATTGTAGTAACACTCCGGCTTCCGGGCCGCCGGAGTCAGCGGCCGTTTCGCAGACCAGGTCCGTCCACGGTCCGTGGATTCGGTCAGCATGATCCGGGTGTAGCTGCGATCGATATGATGGGTACATTCGTTGAAGACCGCGATCAATTTTCCTCCGGGCGTCAACGCGACGTCGGGCCACGCCTCGTAAAGAACCGGGTCCCGACTGATGAAATATTTCTGAACGGCCATTGCAAACCTCCCTGTGTTTCGATTACTATAACTGGAACAGCGGCAGGCGTCAATGATAAAATTCAAATTCAGATGATACAAATTTAACACAGG
>NZ_DBEXAY010000011.1:0-5408 GCF_048170485.1 Victivallis sp.
TTGCAAGCTCTATTTTTAACTTTTTTTTGAAGTTCTTCGCAGAACCTCAAGTTTTCGTTTTCATCAGCTCGCGTCTCATTTGAGGCGCAACAGAGTTTTAATATAGCAGACTTTTTTGTTCAGTCAAGCTCAATTTAAAACTTTTTTCGCTTTTTTGAACCGAAGCTCGCCGCCTCAATCCATCAGCCCGCGTCTCTTTCGAGGCGCAATGGGATTTAATATAGCAGTGTTTTTCCAACTCGCAAGCTCAAAAATGAGGTTTTTCGCTGTTTTTTGCACCCTGCGATCGCAAAAGAGTGTAAAACGATGCGGAATGGTACCAGTATGGTCCGGCAAATTGTGTCCCCATTGGCGAAGAGGAATTCTTCCTGCACTGAGATACTGCGATGCCGGTTGGAATTCGCTTTTTATGTCTGGTGACTGGTTTCCTCGAAATGGAGGCAGCGATATTTCCCCGGAGGAACTCCAAAGCGGTTACGGAAGACCGCGGTGAAAAAGGTCGTGCTCTGATAACCGCACTGGTCGGCGATCTCATCGACCAGCAGTTCCGTGTTCCGGAGCAGCAGGGCGGCGTGATCCATGCGCAGATCGCGCAGGACCGTGGAAAAATTTTCCCCTCTGGCCGTGAAGAGGCGCGAAAGATAGCCGGGGTGCAGATGGAACTGTTCCGCCACGCTTTCCCGGGTGATCGGAGAACGGAAATTCTCCTGCAGATACTGGCGGATCCGCTCATAGTTGCGCGTCGCTTTCCCTTCCGGGGGCGGGGAGTCCTCCTTCAGGCGGGCCAGCGTCAGGCGGAACAATCCGCGTGCCAGATCCGGCATGGCACCGCCGGGGTCGCCGTTTCTGCCTTGTTCCGCCAGGCAGTGCAGCAGGTTGCGGATGGAGTCGGATGGGGGCAGCTGTGAGTGAAAGAAACAACTGCATACCGGACGGCTTCCCGGCGGCAGCGGCGCCGGAATGTCGACGTAGGTGAGCCGGATGTACTCCTCGCGGAAGACAAAACAGCAGAGTTCATGCGGCCGGTCCCAGCTCGGCAGCTTCCAGGCCAGGGGTTCGCAGAGCAGTACCTCGCCGGGGGGAAGAATCCGTTCGCAGACGCCTGCGGCATCTCCCCAGGAGAGATGTTTTTCCCCGCTCAGCGGAACGTCGAAAATAAATGCCGGGTGCATCTCGATCTGGCCGTGTCCCGGCGAAGGGGTGCGGCGACCGAAGTAGACGTGGCGCAGCTCCATGGCGTTGATGATGTAATCGGCAAGCCGGAGAAAGCCCTCTCTGGAAAGGTGATTCAAGTGAAGTTGTTCCTGGATCCGGCCCATTTCAGTTCCCCCTGTTGCAACTAATATAGCACCTTCGCCGGACGGGAGCAAATGCAGATGTGGAAATATCGAAGTCATGCTGAACCCGTGATATTTGCCGGAAGGATTCCGGGGAGGTCTTGCATTTCCGCCGGAGTGCCGGTATGGTATAAGAAACTGGAATTGAGGGAGGAACTTCATGTCGTTTCGTTTTGCCGTGATCGGCGACACCCATTTCTGTCTGGCGGCGGGGCGTGACACCCGCATCGCCGATTCGTTTGCCGTCGAACCGGATTACCGCCGGTATGCCGGAATGGCCGAGAATCTGGAGCGGCTCGGGGCGATGATCGCCGCCGAACGGTGTGAACTGCTCATTTCCACCGGCGATCTGATCGAAGGCGGTGGCGATGACGCGGGCGAGGAGCGCGTGGCGCTGGAGGTGCTGGGCAAGGCGGCTCCGGCTTTTTTCCGGGCTCCCGGAACCCATGACGGCGGGCTGGCGCGGGCCGGACGGGCATACTGCGCCTTCGACCGCGGCGGGTGCCGGTTCATTCTGCTCGACTATACCCGCTGGAATGCGGAACAGCGGGAGTTTCTGCGCGAGGCCCTCGCTTCCGCCGCCGGGGCGGAGCGGATCTTCGTCTTCGGGCATCCGCCGCTCTTCCTCTGGGGGCGTCACTTCTTCGACTCGCCGCTCTTCCGGGAGGAGGTAGGCGCATTGCTTCACCGGTACCGCGCCGACTTCTACTTCTGCGGGCACACCCACAATCAGGCGGTGAGCCGCCATGGCGAACTCATCCAGGTGGCGGGTTCGGCGGTCGGATATGCCGACGGCGAAACGGTGCCGCTGGAGCGGTACCACGCCCTGCCGCTGCAGGATGCGGAACATTGTTTCTACTGGGGCATCGCCGAGGACAGCGCGCCCGGCTTCGTCGTCGTCGAAGTGGAGGAGGAGTGGACCGTTCTTCGCTGGAGGAGCTTCCACAACTCCGCCCGGCTGGAGCTCCCGGCGCGGCGGGCGAAGCCCTCCGTGATCGAACCGCCGGTTTTTCCGGAGCCGGGGAAATTCCGCCGGGAGGATCTCAATCAGGTCCGCTGTGGCTGGCTGAATACCTTCTCCGCGAACAAAGGGGAAAATGGGTCACTGCTCACGCTCAACGGCGTGGAGCTCGGGCCGATTCCGCCGAACCTCTGCTACGCGGGGCGGCGGTATGTGATGCTGCCGGAGAGAGCGCTGTACACGCTCGATGTGGAAAACGTTCTGGAAATCCGTTTCCCCCGCTCCCCCGTTTTCGCCGCCGGATCGTTTTCGCTCGAACTGCCGCTGCTGGACGGGCGGATTCTCCGTTCCGCCCCGTCGCCGGAACTTTTCGTCTGCGGGGAGTGCCCCGATTTCCGGTTCGCGGCGGAGCGCGCCCGCCGGGTGTCCCCCGGCGAGCGTGTGACGCTCCGGCTTCAGTTTCCTTCGATGCGGTAGTACTTCACCGCGTCCGGCGGACGGATGTTGGTGAGGTCGCCGCGGTAGTGGCGGAGCTGGGTCGGCACGAAGGGGTGACGCAGCAGCTCCTTTTCGTCGAGGTCGATGCCGATGCCGGGACGCTCCGGAATCACCATCTTCCCGTCGCGCATGACCAGATCTTCGTCGCAGATGTCGGCACGGAACGGAACGTCGGTCATCATCATTTCGAGGATGACGAAGTTCGGTACGCAGGCGGCGAGCTGGAGCGTCGCCGCGTTGGCGACCGGTCCGGAGGGATTGTGCGGGCAGAAGCCGATGTGGCGCGCCTCGGCTTCCGCGCCGAGGAAACGCATTTCCGTGAGGCCGCCGGCATGGGAGATGTCCGGCTGGATGTAGTCGGAGCAGTTGAGGTCGAAGAACTGCCGGTATTCGTAGCGGTTGTAGAGCCGTTCGCCCGCGGCGAGCGGCACGCGGACCCGTTCCTTGACTTCGCGCATGCCGTTGAGGTCATCCGGCGGAAGCGGTTCTTCGAACCAGTAGATGTCGAACTCCTCCAGACGCTGCCCGATCTTCACCGCGGTCGGGATGTTGAAGCGTCCATGGCCTTCGATGAGGAGAAGCACGTCGTCGCCGACCGCCTCGGAAACCTTGCGGACGCACTCCATCGCGGAGTTGAGTTCCCGTTTGCCGATCTCCTGCCACGCCTTGCCGAAGGGATCCCATTTGCAGCCGAGGAAGCGGTTGCGGCGCACTTCGAGCGCTTTTTCGGCGAATTCATCCGGCGTTTTCGCTGGGGCGAACCAGCCGTTGACGTAGATCGGAACCGCATCGCGGACCTTGCCGCCGAAGAGTTCGTAGACCGGTACGCCGAGCGCTTTGCCCTTGATGTCCCAGAGTGCGGTTTCGACGCCGGCGAGGGCGCTCATCAGCACCGGGCCGCCCCGCCAGTAGGCGTCGCGGTAGCAGTCGTGGCGGAACTTCTCGATGTTGCCCGGATCGCTCCCGATCAGGTAGTATTCGAGATCGTGAATCGCCGCCGCAACGGTGGGTTCCTTGTATTCGAGGGTGGCTTCGCCCCAGCCGTGAATGCCGGAGTCGGTTTCGATCTTGACGAAGACCCAGTTGGTGCGGAAACAGTTGCAGAGAAACGTCTTGACTTTGGTGATCTTCATGATGACTTCCGGAATTTCTAAGGGGCGTAATACATGCCGCCGTTGATGTTGATGGTTTCGCCGGTGACGTAGCCGTTGCGAATCGGGAAGAGCACCGCGTCGGCGATCTCTTCGGCGGTGCCGCCGCGCCGCATCGGGATGGCGGAACACTCTTCGGCGTACTTCTCCGGCGTCAGCCGTTTGGCGATGTTTTCGGTGAGGATCATGCCCGGGGCGACGGTGTTGCAGGTGACGTTGAAGGGGGCGCCCTGTTCGGCGAAGGCGCGGGTGAGCCCGTGCATGCCGAGCTTGGAGACGCCGTAGGCGATCATGTTCGGTTCGGCCGCACGGAAGGCGCGCACGCTCGAAACGTTGACGATCCGGCCGTAGCGGCGTTCCATCGCCTTCGGCATGAAGGCGACCGAGGTGAGCAGCGCCCCTTTGAGATTGATCGAAAGCACCCGGTCGAACCATTCGCCTTCGCTCATCGACGCTTCCCGTCGCCAGGGATCGATCCGGGCGTTGTTGACCAGAATGTCGACGCCGCCGAAGCGCTCTTCCAGCGCGGCGAACATGGCGTGGACCGCCGGTTCGTCGGAGACGTCACAGCGGAACGGTTCCGCCGTACCGCCGGCGGCGGTGATTTCCGCAACCACCTTTTCGGCGTTGCCGGAGTGGTTGGCGTAGTTGACGATGACTCGACAGCCGGCTTTGGCCAGTTCGAGGGCGATGACCCGGCCCAGCCCCTGCGAGGCGCCGGTGACCAGTGCGGTTTTTCCTGCGATGTTTTCCATAGATTCTACCCGATTGTGTTGGTGATGGAGATGGATTTTGAAATGATTTCCGCGGCATGACGCAGCGCGGCGAGAAATTTTCCCCGGTAGGGATCGACGAAATCCTCCACTGCGACCGAACCGCCGAGGACCGCGACCGGGGTGCGGTTGCGGAAGATGGGGCACGCGGCGATGCCCTGGTCGTTTTTCCGGAAGGAGCATTCACGGGCCCGGCGGATGGCGTTGAGCTGTTCCCGGAGGTGTGACTCCTCCAGCAGAAGACCGGTTTCGCCGGAGTAGGCGGCGATGAGTTCCTCCTGCTCCTCCGCGGGAGCGCAGGCGGTCAGCATGAGGCCGGTTGCGGTGCTGAAGAGGTCGCGGTAGCTGAGCTGTTCGAGCTGAATGTCCAGCTTGCGGCAGCGGTTCTCGTGGAGCAGGATGTAGCGTTCCGTTCCCTGACGTTCGGTCAGCAGAACCGAGGCTTCCATCTCCCGGGCGGTCTGTTCGATGATCGGCGTTGCGGCGTGGATGAGCCGTTCGCGGTAGCGGATCTGGCAGGCGAAGGTCCACGCACGTGGACCTGCGGCATAGCCGTCCTGCCGGGAAATCTGCACCGCGTACCCGGCGTCGACCAGTTCCCGGAGGATGCGGGCGCAGGTGGCGGCGTTGATGCCGAACTCCTCCGCCAGTTCGGAAATCCGGCGCGGATACGGCGACGCAATCGCCA
>NZ_DBEXAY010000012.1:0-8303 GCF_048170485.1 Victivallis sp.
GGCAGCGCGATTCTTCTGCTCTCCTCCCACATCAAGTGGATGCTCGAAAACCGGCCCGCCCAGATCTGGGCGTTCTTCTTCGGGCTGGGGGTCGCTTCGATCTTCGCCGTGTTCCGCCGGGTCTCCAAATGGACCCCCGGATGTGTCATCGCCGCACTCATCGGCGCGGTCGGCGCCTGGATCATCGTCGGACTTCCGCTGCTTCAGAATCCGCCCGACGGCCTCTGGTACATCGCTGTCTGTGGCGCGGTCGCCATCTGCGCGATGATTCTCCCCGGTATCTCCGGTTCGTTCATCCTTGTTTTGATGGGGAAATATGAACATGTGCTCGGAGCGGTTCACAACCTGAAAAGCGGAACCGATCTCGTGCCGAACCTGCTGACGCTCGGCGTCTTCCTCTGCGGCATCGTCATCGGCATCTCCTCCTTCGTGCGGCTGCTGAGCTGGCTCTTCCGCAAATATCACGACCTCACCGTCGCACTGCTGATCGGCTTCATGGGCGGCTCGCTCCGCAAGGTGTGGCCGTGGAAGGGGCCGGATGAACTCCGCAACGTCCTGCCGGAAGAGTTCGACGCCGGCGTCATGGCCGCCATCGGGCTGGCGGTGTTCGGTTTCGCCCTGGTGATCGTGCTGGAAACCATCGCCGGAGAGCTGGAGAAAAAACGTTCCGGAGGAGCACAGTAACATCATGCATCCGGTTCTCTTTCAGATCGGCGGATTTTCACTCCGCAGTTACGGGCTGATGGCGGCGATCGGCTTTCTGCTCGCCGCCTGGCTGATCGGCAGGACCCGCAAATATGCAGCTATGTCCGCCGATCAGGCGTCCGCCTCGCTCTTCGTCGCGATGATTGCCGGAATCGTCGGGGCGAGAATCTTTTACGTCGTCCAGTTTTTCCACCAGTACCGGGATCACCTCTGGCGGATCATCCGGATCGATCAGGGCGGACTGGTGTTCTACGGCGGTTTTCTGCTGGCAATCGCGTCTCTCTGGGTCTTCGCCCGCCGTCAGAAACTCGACATCGTGCGCATTCTCGACGCGTACACGCCGGCGATCGCTCTGGCGCACGCCTGCGGCCGGATCGGCTGTTTTCTCAACGGCTGCTGTTACGGAAAGCCGACCGAACTTTTCTGGGGCGTCCGCTATCCGGCGGGCAGTGAAGCGGCGCTCCGTTATCCCGGCGCGGCGCTGCATCCGGTGCAGTTGTACGAGGCGGGCGGGCAGTTTCTGCTCATGTTTTTCTACCTCTATCTGTTGCGCCGGGCGCCGCGCGGCGTGGCGATGTCCTGCTATCTGATTTTTTACGGTACGTTCCGCTTTCTCAACGAGCTTCTGCGGGGCGACAATCCCAAAGTATTCGAGTTGTTCACTCCTGCCCAGCTGATCGGGCTGGCGGTCATTCCGGCCGGCGTCCTTCTGCTGGTGTATTTTCTGCGCCATGGCCACAAAAAAGCTTGAATTTTCCATCACGGCCGAGGAGGCCGGCACCCGGCTCGACCGCTGTCTTTCGCGGTTGATTCCCGGCTCGTCGCGCTCCTATCTGCAGAAGCTGATACGCGATGGCATGGTGCGGGCGGATGGCGCTGCGGTCGATATTCCCCGCTACCCCGTCCGGGCCGGAATGCGGATCGAGGTCGATCTGCCGGAGGAGAGCTCCCCGGAACCCTCTCCGGAGCCGTTCGACTTCCCGATTCTCTATGAGGACGACGCCATGCTGGTGATCGACAAGCCGGCCGGAGTGGTGGTTCACCCCGCCGCCGGCAATCCCGCCGGAACGGTGGTCAACGCCCTGCTGGGGCGGTATCCGCAACTGGCGGAGGAGCTCGCCTGCGGCAATTCGCGCCCCGGCATCGTCCACCGGCTGGACAAGGATACCTCCGGCTGTCTGGTGGTGGCCAGAACCGCGTCGGCGCAGTTCAAACTTTCCGGCTCGTTCGCCGGGCGGGAGACGGCGAAGACCTACCTCGCCCTGGTGCGCGGGGTGCCGAAGCGGCCGTCGGGGGAACTTTCGAACCTGATCGGCCGCCACCCGGTCAACCGGAAGAAGATGGCGGTGGTCGAGCGTTGCGGGAAAATTGCGATCACCCGCTACCGGACGGTGCGTACCGGCACGATTGACGGCGTTCCCGCCGCGTTGCTGAAGGTGCGGATTCTGACCGGGCGCACCCATCAGATCCGGGTCCATCTCGCGTCGATCGGTTATCCGGTGCTCGGAGATGCGCTCTACGGCGGCGCCGGGGTGTCGATCGAGGGACTCTCCCGGCAGATGCTTCATGCGTGGAAACTGCGGGTGCCGCATCCGGTTTCCGGGGAGGCGATGGAGTTCACCGCTCCGATTCCGCCGGATTTTAAGAATCTTCTTGACCGCATGGTGCCCGGTGACGGAGAAAATTCCGCAAAATGAAGAAGAAAACCGCGAAAAATCGGCGAGATATTCGAAAAAAAATTTGGAATAATCGCAACGATATGTATATTACTTAAAAAGATGCAACCGGAAGTTAAATGATATTGCAGGTAATCATATGGCAGTTACTCCACTGAAGATCAAGTTTGGAAAGCTGATTAAGGATTATTTGCGCAACGCCGATATCCGGCAGAAGGATTTGGCGGTCCGGCTGGATATTTCCGCCGCCGCGGTTTCGCAGATAATTCACGGCAAAATCGTGCCGAATCAGAAGCAGCTCGATACGATTTGCGAGATGATTTCGCTCGATCGGACACGGGCATTTGAACTCAATTCACTGCTTTCACGCATCCGGACCGGGGCGGAGAACATGCTTTCTCCGTTCAATCAGCTGATGTTTGCTCTCCGCTGTCAGCGGGGGCTCTCGCTTCGCCAGCTCTCCAACCTCTCCGGCGTGCCGGCGTCGCACCTCAAGGTGTTTGAAACCTGTTTTGAGGCGATTCCGACGCTGGACGAAGCCAACAAGATCGCTCCGATTCTGGGGTGCACGTCGGCGGCTCTGCTGCAGAGTGCCGGGGTGGGCGGTTTGACCGGCGCGGCGAATGAAGCGCTCGACAACGCGTTCAGCGAAGTGGCGGAAAACAGCGCGCCGTACCGCGCGGAACAGCAGATTCCGCTGCTGAACCTGATCGATCTGGATGCGTATGACGGCAGCGGTTCCTTTGCCGCCTATGCCCGGCGCCGGGCGACGCGGACCATCGATATGCCCGGTGTCACGGTCGACGATTCGGTGGCGATTCAGGCCAGCGGCCGCGATCTTGCGCTCGGCCTGCCCGGCTCTCTTCTGGTGCTGGTCGCCGACCGGCGCCCGGAGGGGTACCGCGAGATGAGTCTCTGCCGGGATGTCGCCGGTAAATACCTGATTCAGGAGATGCGCCGCGGCCGCCGCAAGGCGTTCCGGCTGGCCGGCACCCGCCGGACGTTGGAGGAGGTGGCGTGGGAGCTGCCCGTGCTGGAGATCACGGTGCGTCCTCTGAAGGCAGGGGGCAAATGAGAGGCGGTTTCGGATGTTGCTGCGGCCTGATGGCCGGCTGTCTTACGGCAATTCTGCTGGTGGCGGCGATCGGATTCGGGCTCTATGTCTATTTCAATCCGACGGCCCGCAAAGAGGGGCTGAATGCCGCGGAGAGCGCCTGGACGCAGGTCAAAACGGGGGTGGATGACACGCTCGATCGTGCCAGAAAGCAGGGCGAAGCTCCGGCGGAGCCGCCGGTGTCGCCACCGGAACCGGTTGTGCCGGTGCCGATTGTTCAACCTTGATGAAGTGTTTTCGTGTATGAATGTCTGGATCTATGTAATCATCCTTGCCGTCGTGCAGGGAATCGCTGAATTTCTTCCTGTCAGTTCCTCCGGTCATCTGGCCGTGCTGGGAGCGTTGTTCGGGTTCCGGGAGGATCGGAGCCTCGCGCTCGGAATCGTGCTGCACGCCGGGTCGCTGCTGGCGATTCTGGTGTTTTACTTCAAGACACTGCTGGGCTTTTTCCGGCGGGAGCAGTTCCACCTGCTGCTGATGGTGATTGCCGGGACGATTCCGGCGGGACTGGCGGGCGTCGCGCTGAAGCTCTCCGGAATGGATGAGAAACTCTTCGGCGAACCGGTGATGATCGGGCTGGCATTTCTGATCACCGCCACGCTGCTGCGGCTTTCGGAGAAGCCGAAACTGATCGTCCGGCCGGAGGCGGAGCGGGATCTGCCGCCGACGGCGCTGGAGGCGATTACGCTCCGGCAGGCGCTGGTGGTCGGGGTGAGCCAGATGTTTGCGATTCTTCCCGGTCTGTCGCGTTCGGGGACGACGATTACGGCGGGAATTCTCTCCGGCGTGGAGCGGAGCGCGGCCGGAACCTTCTCATTTCTTCTGGCGATTCCGGCGATCGGCGGCGCGGCATTTCTCGAGCTGGTCAGCCTCTGCCGCGATGGACTCCCGGTGGAGGAGGGGGGCGTGACGCTGCCGATGATGGCGGCGGGGCTGCTGATCTCCGCGCTGGTGAGCTTTTTCGCTCTGTCCTGGCTGACCCGGCTGATCCGGCGCGGGCGGCTCTCGGTGTTTTCGTGGTATTTGTATGCAATCGGCATCGCCGTCATTCTCTGGCAGATCGCCGTTATGGCAAGGAGATAGTGGATTATGTTCAAACTTTTCTTTCTGGGAGCCGGCAAGATGGCGACCGCGATCGCGGGCGGCATCGTCAAGGCCGGGGTGTTTCAAAAATCCGAACTGGCCGCCTTTGACGTATCGGCGAGAGCGGCGCAGGAATTTGAAGAGAAAACCGGCGTCCATTGTTACAGTGGCGACGCTCTGAACGAGGGCATTGCGCAGGCCGAGGCGGTGCTGCTGGCGGTGAAGCCGCAGGTGCTGGCATCGGCGCTGGAGCCGCTGGCGGGAGCTCTCGCCGGGAAGCCGGTCATATCGATCGTGGCCGGTGTGCCGATTGCGCGGCTGACGGCGTTGACCGGTTCGGGGCGGATTGTGCGGGTTATGCCGAACACCCCCGCGCTGGTGGGCGAGGGGGCGGCCGGTTACTCGCTCGCTCCGGAAGCGCAGGCCGCCGACGGTGAGCTGGCGAAGCGGATTCTCTCTGCGGTCGGCGTCGCCATGCAGGTGGAGGAGAAATATCTGACGGCGGTGACGGCGCTTTCGGGCAGCGGTCCGGCCTATGTGTTTGAATTCATCCGGGCGCTGTCCGACGGCGGAGTCGCCGAGGGGCTGCCGCGCGATGTGGCGACGCAGCTGGCGATTCAGACGGTGCTGGGTTCGGCAGCGATGGCGAAGGAGACCGGGATCCATCCGGCGATACTGAAGGATCAGGTGACCAGTCCGGGCGGAACGACTATCCGGGCGCTGGAGGTGCTGGAGGACCGGGCGTTTGCCGGTGCGGTGATCGCGGCGGTCCGGGCGTGTGCGCGGCGCTCCGAGGAGCTCGGGAAGAACTAGGAATGCGGCGGTGAACGACCGGCCGAGGAGGTTATGGATGAAAACGCTCGAACAGGCTTCCGGCGTGCTTACCGTTGTGATGCCCGCCTATAACGAGGAGGGGACGATCTGTGAGATCGTCAACCGGGTGCTGGCGCGTCCCGAGGTCGGTGAGCTGGTGATCGTCAACGATGCATCGAAGGACGGCACCTGGGAGAAACTGCAGACGTTCCGGGAGAATCCGCGGGTGCGTCTGCTCAATCAGGAGGTCAATCAGGGGAAGGGCGCGGCGCTGATCCGGGGGTTTCGGGAGGCGCGGAAGCCGTTCGTGATGGTGCAGGACGCCGATTTCGAGTACTCCCCCGAGGATTACCCCATCGTGCTGGCACCTCTGGTGGAGGGGAAGGCGGATGTGGTTTACGGCTCCCGCTTCATGGGGACGCCGGGGCAGGTGCGCTTTTTCCGGCACGAGATGGGCAACAAGGTGCTGACCTTTTTCTCCAACTTCTTTTCCGACATCCATCTCTCCGACATGGAGACCTGTTACAAGGCGTTCCGGCGGGAGGTGATTCAGAATTTGATTCTGGAGTCGTGCCGGTTCGGCATCGAGGTGGAGCTCACGGCGAAATTGGCCCGCTCGCGGCGGTTGCGGATCTGGGAGGTGCCGATCTCCTACAATCCGCGCCGTTATGACGAGGGGAAGAAGATCGGCTGGCGCGACGGCGTGGCCGCATTCTGTCACATCGTCCACTACAACGTATTTACCACCGACGCGAAGTGCTTCGTCCGGCCGTGGGACGAGGTGCTCGGCGCAAAATAAAATTCTACCGGTTTCCCGTCGGAGCGGCCGGAGTGCTGTCCTGAGCAAGCGGCAGCACCAGCGTTTCCGGACGCGGGCCGTGGACGGTGCGGAACTTTCCGTTTTCCTGAACGGCGAGGATGTAGTCGTCGGGCGGAAGTTCCGACAGGCCGGTGAGCACGCCGGCCGGACCGGACGCCTTGCCGAAGAGCAGATTGCGCTCTCCCTCCTCCAGAAATGTCGCGATGGCCGCGGTACTCTCCAGGCGGCGCCACTTCTCCGCCCGGTTTTCCGGCGAGAGATGAACGGCGAAGCACTCGTCCCCTTCCGGCAGGATCAGGATGCCGTAGGATTGCGAGAAGAGCGGCATCAGAATGCCGTCGATCACCAGTGCCGTATACGGGTCGGAGGTGACCCGGACCGTGCCATCCTGTTTTCTGCCTGCGGGTGCGCCGGATTTTTCCAGCAGAAGCTGTTCCAATGCCGGTTTTGCGGTCGGAGAGTCGCCGCGCAGCCGGTTGGGATTCGGGTTGCCCAGCAGACTTTCGCCCAGCGGAAAGAGATAGTTGTGCCGCACGCCGGCCAGTTCCAGCAGCGTCGGCGCCAGGTCGAATGTCTTCCCTTTGACGGTGATCCGGCGGGGAGCGCCGGCGTTGAGGGCGAAGGCGAGCAGACGCCGGTGCGGGTTCTCCCGCAGGAGGTCGGAGGTGGTGGCGCCGTTCATGGCGAGGTGGTCGGTGACGACGAAGAGCACCGTATCCTTCCAGGCCGGCTGGCGTTTGAGTTGTTCGACGAATTCCCCCAGCGCCTGATCGGTGCGGTGAATGGCGGTGAGCAGCTGGGAGGGGTCTTCGCCGGGACGGGCGTAAACCGGCCCATCCGGCGCAACGAATCCATTGGGATGATGGGCGTCAATGGTCAACAGTGCCAGCAGGAACGGCTGACCGCGTTCGCTTAGAACCCGGTATTTTTCCGCACCGATGCGGAAGAGCATCGTATCGCGACAGCCGCCCCATTCGCCTTCAAATCCGAGCTGTTTTCTCACCCCGGGGGGGAGGGCCTCCGCTGCCCAGAGGTCGTCGTAGCCGAATTCAGAGAGCATCACGCCCGCTCCGGCGAAATTGAGCGAGGCGCTGTTCATGAAACTGAGAAAGTATCCTGCCTTTTTCAGTACGCCGGGCAGTGAGCTGAGGCGGTTGCCGACGGCCGGATTGACACCGTCGTTGCCGAGCCTGCCGGCGAGCTGGAGGTCGGTGAGGTCGTAGCCGGACTGCGACGCGAACAGGGCGCCGAAGGTGAAGGTCGCGTATTCCGAGGGTTGAATCTCTTCGAAGACAATGGCCTCTTCCAGCAGTTTGCGGGTATTCGGCATCAGGTTGGGGAAGCGTTCTTCATCCAGGTAGCTGTTTTCGGTGCTTTCGAGATAGACGAGGACCAGATTTTTCCCCGGCAGGGCGGTGACGTCGTCCCGGTCCGGAATTTTGCGCTTGATGCCGAAGCGGGAGTAATCGCTCTCGGTCACCGCGGTGTCCTGGCGCGTCAGCGGGCGGATGACCCAGAAGCGGAACGCTTCCCCTGTCGGCGTCGGCAGAAAGAACAGCAGAAGCAGGGCGACGCCTCCGGCGGGGAGGGCGATTTTCCGGCGGAACTGCCCGGGACTTTTCCGGTTCAGCAGTCCGACGGCGACGGCGGAGAGTACAAGATAGAAGACCGCCGCGAGCGCGGCCCACTCGTAGTCGGACATTCCGTAGCGCAACGTGTTGAGAGAGAGATGCAGGGCGAATTCGTAGCTGAAGGTTTTTCCGCTGATCATCCAGGCGCAGCCCTCCGCCAGAGTGAGGAGCTGGACGAAGAACATCACGCCTCCGGTGAGGACGGCGCGGCGCCGTTTCCAGCTGTCCGGGAGCAGGGCGCCGGCAAAGGCGACCGCTCCCGCTCCGACGACGGCGGAGAGCAGGGCCCACAGGCAGCGGTCGAAAAGTTCGGCGGTAAAGAGGGCGCTGATGACACCGGGAATCAGAAGAAACAGCAGCGCTGCGAGGTATGCGACAGGACCCATGACGGTTTTCTCTCTCTTTTTCGGAACCGGGACTTGAAAAACAACGGAACCGTGATATCTTTAGTATCTGACTTT
>NZ_DBEXAY010000013.1:0-4222 GCF_048170485.1 Victivallis sp.
CAATCTGGGCCTCCACTGACTCCGAAAAATCATCCTTACCGCTGCTCTGACGTGCATAAATCAGTGCTTTCATTGTTTTTGCTCCTCATTCTACTTGTTTTAATATACGCCATATTGTATATTTAACAAGTTGTCATAGTAGTGATAGCGATCATCGCAATTCTCGCCGGCATGTTGCTGCCCGCGTTGAATCAGGCCCGCCAGAGAGCCCGGGACATCAGCTACATCAACAACCAGAAACAGCTTGGGACCGCCTACATTCTCTATGTGGATGGAAACAGCGGCTTCATGCCGGTTTCCGGCTGTGCCACGGATACCTATGCGGAACCGCTGACCGCGGCGATTACCATTCCCAGGCTGTTGAGTCAGTACCTGGGCGGCAAAGGCGTCACGCCGGACGAATCGTTGCAGCGGAACCGGATTTTCGAATGTGCGCTCCAGAGCACACCGGTCAATTACAATTCCAGCGATTTTCTGATGGGCCGATGGTTAAATGGCAATGTCCATTTCGGTCCGGGCGGAATCAACACCGGGTTTTCACTCGGGCAGACGGTGAAGCCATCCGAGAAAGTGATTCTGATGTGCGCCCTCGGAGGCAATCTCAGCGACAGAACCTTTTTCCGACCGACCTGTTATCCGCCCCGGGGGACCTTCAGTGCCAGCGGCAGTTTTGTGAGCGGCGGAGTGGTCCGCCCCGGTCCGCATCCGGGGGGAAGCTGCGGATTTCTGTTTGTGGACGGACACGCGGGAACGAAACCGATCTCCTTCTGGTGGAATGGTTCGGAACTTCGGGAATACCCATTCAATCCGAAGAAGAAGGAGCTGGACTGATCCCCCCGGCGCCGTTCAGCGGCTCCGGACGAAAAGGAAATATATACTGCAAACAGGAAGATGAGGGAGGTACCGATGAGGTTGCATCGAAACGCAGTTTTTGCACTGCTTCTGCTCTGGGGTGCGGCTCTTGCCGCAGGAAAACCGGTGAATCTATGTCTGCAACCCGGAGTAAAACTGACGGCGGATTGTCACCATCAATCCTTTACGCCGGCAAAAGCGGCGGACGGGAATCAGAAGTTGATGGCAAGCCGCTGGCTGAGCCGGGATGAAACAGGGGACCACTGGCTGGAGGCGGCGTTTCCGAATCCGCAGGAAGTCAACAGCGTCACGCTCTCCTTCTGGAAAGCCACCCATCTTTCGGTCGATTTCGATATCCAGATCCGGAGGGATGGAAAGTGGAAGACGGTGCGCGAGATCCGCGGCAACACGCAGCAGATCTCTTCCCATGCCTTCCCGACGGAGAAGTGTTCCGCGGTACGGGTATTGTTTCATCGGCAGATTCCGGACGGGATGGTGCGTCTCTATGAATTCGGCGTCTTCCGTCAGCCGCACCCGCTGGAAGCGACCCTCTGCGACGCTCTGCGCAACGGCCTGCTGACGGAGCAACCTGCACCGCAGCTGCAACTTCGAAACGGCGAACCGGGCAGCATCGCCCGGATTCCTCTGAAAGTGGAATTGACGGACAAGCGGGGGAAGTTGCTCCGGACCCTCGAACAGACCATCTCCTTCACCGACAGCGCCACGGTGAATCTGCCGCTGCCGGAGTCGTATGGAAGTTATGAGTACCGGTTCAACGTTCTGGATGCACCGGTCCCGGCGGTCTATTTTCCCGCCGCTCCGGGGAAATACCGGACCGCCTCACCGTTCGGGGTGCATTACCATGACAGCATTGACGCCATTGTGCATCACGCCGGGATCTACTGGTGGCGCAATCATGACATCTACGGACGCTGGAACGACAACTATGATGCCGATGGCAAGGAAGATTGGACGGACTATGAAAAACGGCTTGAATTCGTCCGGCGAAACCAGATTCGCGAGTGTTCGGTTTTTCTGGGGGCGCCGCCGGCATATTCGACCATTCTGCCGGGAGAACCGGTGAAGAACCGAAATCACTGGACCTATTCCTCCTACCATTCCTTCTATCCACCGTCCAATCTGGAAAAATGGGTGAGCGACTACCTGATTCCGGTGGCAGAACGGACAAAGAAAGTCTCTCCGTTCCGCGCGTATGAGGTGTGGAACGAAGCTTGGAGCTATTACCGTCTGCGGGGACCGCGCGGAACGGTCGGCGAAGCCGTTGAAATGTTCCATGTCTCTTACGACGCACTGAAGAGGATTGATCCGGAGTCGCTGGTCTTCGCAACCGACGTCAAACCGGAAGCGGAAGACAACCCCTATGGATACAAAAGTTTCGGCAGGGACATGTTCGAACTCGGCTTTCTCCGTTACACGGATCTGCTCTGCTGTCACAGCTATGGAACCACAACCTATCCCCGGCTGGAGAAAATGCGGCGAAACATGTGGAATTTCGGCCGGGACTTCGAACTCTGGTCCACCGAAACCGCCGTGCCGGGGGAACCGGCCTGGCAATTGATGGAATCGCTTGCGGCACACCGGGCCGCGGGAACCGGAAAAACGTTCCTGTATACCGGGAACCGCTGGGCGCCCTTGATGCTGGACGGGGAACCGACGCTCTATCTGGTGGCGCAGGCCGCGCTCTGCCGTACGCTCGGCGATGCGCTTCCGCTCGGCTTTTATGAGAAGAATGGAGTGCGGCTCTTTCTATTTGCCAACGGCGGCACATCGGTTGCCGTGCTCTTCACCAGCAGCCGGCAACCGATGAAGGTGGAGCTTCCGCTCGATACGACGACGAAGCTGGAAGATATGTTCGGGCGTCCTCTCCACCGATCGGAAGCGGTGCTGTCACAGGAGAGCCCGGTGTTTGCAATCGATCTGCCCGACCGGCTGGTTCGGCAGGCAATTGCAGAACGGATCCGGTTTCATGCGACCGAACCCGGGGGGAAAGGGCTGGAAAAGCTGGCCGACCGGCTCGAGAAAACTTCCGATACCGAATTCGCCGATGTACTGGATCATGAGATCACCGCACTTCAAAAGGAGCGGCGGACCGCCGAAGATGAGCGGCTCTACTCCACAGGCAAGGTGCTCGATTTCCTGCTCAATGCGAAAATTCTTCTGGCACGCCGGGAGGGGAAAGCGGCGAAGACGGCGATGACTCCAGCCGCGATGCGCGAGGCGGTAGCCGGAGAGTGGAAGCGGATTTATCACCGGACCGGCAACAACGGAGTTCTGCTCAACACGGAGCGTCTGACCTCCCGTGCACAGAGACAGATGCAGCAGGCCGCGATGTATGGCAGCGACGGCGACGCCATTGCGCGCGATCTTCTGCTGGATGCCGCAGAGGAGGATCTCGCCAACGCCAGGCGCCGGACCATGCAGGAAAGAATGGTCCAATTATACCGGCCGAAAAGTTACTTTCGAAGCAACAAGCGTCTGATCCGTTCGGAGCTCTACTGCTTTCCGGCCGGGCGCGCTCAGGAGGCGGTGATCACGCTGGCGAATCCGTTCGGCCGGACACTGTCGGGAACCCTAGAAATCACTCCTCCGGCGGGCTGGAAGGTAAATGCGGCCACGCTCAACTACAAGGTGCCGGCCCAATCCCGTTCGTTGCTCTCGATCGAGGTGACAGCGCCAAAGGAGTTCCGCAAAGGCGAGGTGGTCAGACTTCGGGTGCGGGACCGGAACGGAAACTTTCCTCCGCTTGAAGCGACCTGTGAAGTTCTGAAAACGATCCCGGCCTTTCCTGTGCTCGACGGCCGGATCAGCACCGGAAAATTTACCGGGAATTGACTTTTAAGATTCCTGCAAAAATGCCGGCCCGCACTTCTGCGAACCGGCGTTTTTTTTTCATTGCTGCGGCGCAACCGCACTCCCGGAAGAGTCGTTTTCCGCATTCACGCCTCCGGTCCCCGCCGAGAGCGAGAGCGGGGAATTCGACGCCCGGACGATCTCCGCGGCGGCCAGTCCGGTCGCCCGGTCATGCACACTGGTGTACCATACCTTCCGGCGGCCGAACCAGCACTCGACCCCCGGCACCGGGCAGTCGGCCGTCGCGGTCTTCGCCTCCACGCCGCCGCCCCAGGTGTCGCTGCCCGCGGCAATGCTCTTCTCCCGGGTCGAAGCGGTGACCGCGTCCACCGCGGCACAGCCGCCTTCAAAAAGCGTCAGCAGCAACGCCATCGCAACCGGAACGGCGACGACCCGGAAACTTTTCCGGTCGTGAAACTCCTCCCTCTTCCCTTTGTTCCAGTTCGCCACCGGCCGGAAATACCCGCACACCCGGCTGTAGACCTCGCATTTTGCTCCG